>DASYAP010000100.1:0-6631 GCA_036501265.1 Solirubrobacteraceae bacterium
CTCGATCGTCGCGTGATCGGTCACGTCAAGCGTGAGTGGACGGGTGTCGATCCCTTGCTGTCGCAGCTCCTCGGCCGCGACCTGGCCGTTGCCTGGATCGCGCGAGCCGACCAAGACGGTCATCCCGAGCCGCCCAAGTCGAGCCGCGATCTCCTTGCCCAGCCCCTTGTTGGCGCCGGTGATCAACGCCACCGGAGTCGTATTCGTCGCCATTTCAGCAAACCTCCAAGTCGGGATGGGAATATAGTAGTGGTCTACCACCACTATATTCTACCGGTAACGTCGTTCGCTGAGCTCATGAGCGAGATCCCAGCCGATCTGCCAACGCCCTCCTCACCGCGACTGCGGGCAGCACTGGACGTCAACCTGCAGCTGCTCGACGTGGCCGATCGGCTCAGAGCGCACTGGAACGCGACCGCGCGAAGCCACGGCCTCTCTGGCGTACAGATCAAGCTGTTACTCAGCCTCGCCGCCGACGACACGCTCACGATGCGCTCACTCGCCGAGCGTCTGCGCTACGACGCCTCCAACCTCACCACACTCGTCGATCGCCTCGAGCACGACGGACTGATCCAGCGGTCTGCGCACCCCACCGACCGTCGCGTGACCGAAGTCCGCCTCACCCCAGACGGCCGTCGCATACGCGACGAGTTCTGGATCGCGCTGAACTCGAACGGCCCACTAGACCCCCTCACCAGCAACCAGCTCAAGAAACTCCGTGATGCGCTCAGCCACGTGCTCCACAGCCCCCAGCAGGCATGACGCTGACGCTACGGGTTCTCCTTTTGCGACACCGGGCCTCCCAGCCGCGCAACTACTCCTGGTCTCGCTAGCGCCGACAGGAGAGCGGCGGGCCGCCGCCGAAACGCAACTCCGCGGTGAGCCTCTGCGCGCAGGCACCGACCCTCGACCGAACCCGAGCAGGCAGAGGCGGCGTGCTAGCCCCGCGCGAATCCGAGCCCCAACAACGACCTGGACGACACCTCCTCGCTCCTGCAAAGTCGCGCCGGCGGCGACAAGATCGGCGCTTCTGCTTCCGCTGGCCGCCGGCCGCCAAGCCCTCGGAGCAGAAGCAAGCGCGCTGGCCGCTAACGTGGCCGGTCGTGTGTACATAGTCGAGGTTGATCGTGTCGGGCGGCCGTTTCACGCGCTTGTGACAGGGCAACGCTGCTGGCGGCTTGGGCATACAGCGGCCGGACGCCGTGTCGCCTACCGGCGGTGAGGAACCCACGAGGTCGTTGGGCACTGGGCGAGCCGCGGGCGGTTCGGGCGCCTCTCGGGGGACTCGTTGCGTCTAGGAGCCGAGCATCAGGACTGGTCGGCGAGTGAGAAGCGGACGCGCTCATCGACGACGTCTGCATCAAGCTGCTTGTCGGTGAGCGCGTCGGCGACAGTGTCCTCGACGAACACGCGGGCACCTTCCTCCTCGATCAATTGGTCGCCGTCGGCGGGCTCCGCGGCCACGGTGACCTGCAGCTCGCTCGCGGCAGCGGCGGAGTTCGTTGGCGCGGCTGCCGCGATCCGGATCCCTGCACCCTCGGGTATATCGGGCGCCTTCAAGATCCCCTCGATCACGTCGGTCGCATCCGGTGTGAGCGTCAGCACGCTGCACCTCCTAATCGACGGTTGAACTCATGGGGGTACCCACCGTCGAGAGCGGCCAACCAACGACCGAGAGACGCCCGCGGAGAAGCGCGCACTTGCGCGTGAATCGCTTGCCCGCCACGACGCGCTGCGTCCGTGGCTGAGCCGAGCCGAACGGCGACCGCGTCCGACCCCAAACGGAACGTGAGCGGCATCGCCGGCCGCCAACACACGCTCGGTGCGGACGATGCTTCGACAGCGCGGACGGCCTGTCTCGCCAGCTTGCATCCAGAGCGAAAAGAGTCTGCGCTCGACGATTAAACCTCATCTGGCTGCTCCTTTGGAAACGAAGGCGGGCACCAGACGAGGCTCGGCCATCAATGCCGCATTGTCGCCTGCCGGGCTGTGTTGCCTCGGCTGCTGCTGTGGGGGCTCCTCGGCCGGAAGCAGATTTCTCGTTGCAGCCGGCTGATGTCCAGCCAGCCGTCGTGATTCGGACCGTTGGGGTCTCGCCCCTGGGGCAGCGTGAGGTCTTCGTCGGGTGCGAGCTCATGGATCCGCGCTAGGAGCTCTGAGTTGCGGGTCGCTCGGCGGCGCCGACGTTGTAGGTCGTGTGGCCGAGCGTGTCTGCGGTTTGCAGAAGCGCGATCGCGCGGGCGCAGTCCTTGACGTAGCACATGTCTATCGCGTCCTCGGAATAGCGGTTCGGCTGGCGCGCAGGAAGCTCGAGCGGGCGTCTACTAACAGCGGCGTGGACCAGCGCCGGGGCGGCGAAGAACGGGGAGTGAGTGCGACCGAGCGGGCCCCAGATCGCGGAGAATCGCATGTTGATCACCTCGATTTGCGAGTGAGCCCCGACGAAGCTCGCCAGCAGCTCGGCGCAGTGCTTTACGGTCGGGATCGAGAGCGCGGCGCTGGCTGCCAGCGGCAGCGGTATGTCCTCGTCAAGCGGACCGGGACGGACGGCTCCTGCGTAGACCCCGATCGTGCTCGCCAGACTTACGCGCCGGACGTCCCACCGCTGGGCGGCCTCGAGAACGTTAAACAGCGTTTCAGAGCTGAGCTTCACATACTCGAGCGGCTCCATCCCCGCGAACGGCACGGCGGCGAGGTGGACGACCCCGGGCGAGATCGCCCGGCACTTGCACCTCTCCACCCCCACAGTGGTGAACGCTGCCACCCGCATGGAAGACGCCGGCCTTCTCACCAGAAAGCGCGACACTGCCGACGCCCGCCTCGTTCGCCTGTACCTCACGCCACGCGCTCGCACCGTCCAAAGCCCAATCGAACACGAGCGATCAGCACTCGAGCAGCGCGCCACCAGCACGCTCACCGACCGAGAGCGACGCCACCTCCACGCCGCGCTCACGAAGATCATCAAGACACTCTCGCAAGACGAGAGCACGTGAGGCCCACGCCGACCAGGCCTGCTCTCCTCGCGCCGCGGTACTCGCGCCTGGCAGGAGCTGCCGGCTGCTCCGTGTGACAAGCCACGCACGCCCGTCAGCTCGAACCAGCCGCTTCGTCGCCCACGCAGCCACGAGACCGTCATTGCCGCTCCGGTCGGCCACAGACTCAGAGCAGTAGTCGACGAGCGCCCCGGGCCCGCCGCTGACGTGGCTGGTCGTTCGTGAAAGCAGATGTCTCAGACGGTTGAGAGTGGCTCTGCGCGTAAGCCCGACGGCGAAGCGGACGTCAGTCTGCTTCTGGGCGAGATGCAGCTACCCGAGTCCCGTGCCTGCGCCCGGTTCCCGTCGCGGCTATGGCGCGATCGCCGCGCAGAAGTCGGAGTCGTCAGCCTTGTTCGGCCCCGCCAGCGTGATTGGTTCGCCGGTCTCACCGTCAAAGACCTTATGGCCCACATTTTGGATCACACTGCCAACGCCACGGCGCTGCATGATGTTGATCGCGCCGTTCTGCGTGATCGTGCCGGCCACGAAGTCTTCGATCACGACGTAGTTGTTGGCTCGTGCAGCGTGTAGCCGCTCACGCTGTTGACGTCGTTGGAGATGTGTCGGACGTGGCTCAGGGCGCGAAGCGGGTCGCCGTTCACGTCCGAAAACACTGTCACCTCGATGTGGAAGAAATCGGTGAAGTTATCGTCGAAGGTCCAGGCCGGGTTGAACTCGGAGCAGTCGATCGTGTCCGACTCCTGGAAATCGAGCGTAAACCGCTGCGGCGTGGCGGCGCCCGCCGTCGGCACGATCCACAGCGCCACCCCCAGGGCCGACAGCAATCCCACCAAGAACGCCAGCGCCCCGCCGTAGCCCCACAACAACCGCCGTCGCGGACCGACGACCTTCGTCAACCGAAACCCAAGCGCCCGACTAACGAACATCCGCATCACCCCGAATTCCGTGGCCTCCCAGCCCTCTCGCAACAACCAAAGCTAGCCCCGATGCGAGCCGGTCGATATGGGGCACAGACCCATATCCAGACAATCGGGGATCACCCGGGCTGAACTGCGTCACCGCGGCACCAGTCGCGAGGGAAACACCGACAAGCCCAACCCGGGCCACAGACGCGCGCGAAGATCGAACACCAGCAGTCCAGCGTGCCGACCAGATTGCCTCGCTTCGTCGCCGACAGGGCGGTGAGACCGGCGCTGCTGCTTCAGCCGGCGGCCGGCTAAGAGCAGAAGCTAGATCTCAAGCCGGGCGGCCGCTGATTCGTGAATGTGGAAGCGGCGCTGACGGCCGAACCGCCACCGCTGCTTGCTCGCTGCCAGCAAGCACTACGTGATGGCGAAGTTGCGTTTGGTCGCCAACGCTCTCGCCCGACATGAGCTCGCGGAAGAGAGAAAGCAGTCGTGTGGACTTGGTCTAACGCGTTCGTGGATCACATCTTCGGGGCGGCCGAGGCTCGTGAGCGTCGTCAACTGGGCTTGGGGTCTGGCTCGTGGCGTTTGTTTGGTGCTAGTGCAGGGTCACCGTCACCGGCGGGCTCCTCGTCCTCAGACCCCCGTTGTCGGTTGCTTTGGCAGTCAGTGCGTAGCTCCCAAAACCGGGTCGATGCCACACGATCGAGTACGGCGCTGTGTTGCTTTGGCCGAGCTTGGTCGCCCCGGCGTAGAATTCGACCTTCTGGACCGCCCCGTCGCGGTCGCTAGCGGTCGCGGTGATCGTGATATCGGCCCCCCGATGGGAATGTCGAGCCGCTCGGCGGTGCGGTGATCTGGACGGTCGGCGGCGCGTCCCTGACGCGCAGGATCGGCGCCACGGACGGGACCCCGGCGGAGTTGATGATGAACAGCATGTAGTGCCCCGGCGGCGCGATAGTGATGCTCGTCGGGACGGTCACCGTGAGTGTGCCGGTGGCCGGAGTGAACGAGAGCGGCACGTACCGCTGGTCCATGTTGTTCGAGTGGGTGACGGCGCCGAGCTTGACGAGCGCGACCTTGGTGATCGAGGCTGCGTCGGGCGTAGTGACGCTGAATTGGCTGCCATCGGTGACGGTGCGGGGGACGGCCGTGATAGTCGGCCGCGGCGCAAGCGATCCCGACCCGTCCTTCGCGAACAGGTACGGCGGGCTGAAGATCTCGGCGTTCTTGTTCAGATAGCCCACCGAGTCGCACACTCCGCAGAGCCCGCCGCCCGCGGACAGGACACGTCCGTCTGGGAGCAGGAGCGCGGTCGAGTGATACTGGCGCGTGACCTGCATGCTCGACAGCGTGCTCCACTGTCCGGTCGCGGGATTCCAGAGCTCGGCGGCGTACACCCCCGCGTTAAGGTCGATCAGCGGAGCTCCCGAGGAGTTGCCGCCGGTTACGAGCACCGTGCCGTCTGCGAGGACCGTGAGGTTGTTCTGCCGGCGACCGTAAGCCATCGAGCCGGTCGGGGTCACTGTCGGCTTCGCGCCATTCAGGTTGATCACCTCGGCGGTTTTGGTGGACGGGCCGCCCCCAGCGACAAGGATCTTCCCGACGTCGTACATCGCGTGGGCGCCGTAATCACGGTTGATCGAGTCGCGTTTGCTCCAGATCTTCCATGCGCCGGTACCGTTCGCGTTGAGCGAGCGCATCGTCTGATCGGGGCCCGAGTCGAAGGCGCGCCCGTCCGGCGCGACGTTGAGCCACGGATACAGGGGGAGGCGAAGCGACGCGCTCGAGAGCTGGTGCAGCGTGCCGTTCTGCTCGCGTACCTCGGGAATCTTCGCCCCGCCGGAAGTGATCAGCATCTTGCCGTTGCCCATCGCGGTGACCGTTGGGTACCAACGCGGATACGCCATGTTCACGCCGAGGCTCCAGGTGTCGGTGCTCCAGGCGAAGTAGTGCGTCTGAACAATCCCGTCCAGCTGCTGGTCTTTGGTACCGCCCGCAACGAAGACCTGTCCGCTTGGCAGGTGCGCTAAGCCGCTGCAGAAGATGTTGTAACCATCGTTGAGCGTGACGTCGGCCTGACCCCCGGTGCGGGGATCCCACACAGTCGCGCGCGTATGGTCCTGGACCGGGGACGTCTCGGTCGCGTGATCGCCCACCGAGTCGTACGCGAGCACCCTCCCGTCCGGGAGCAGAGCCGCGTTGACCGCCACCACCGGCCAGTCGACGACCGGGCCCCATTGACCAACCTCCGCTGGGCTACCGATGACAGTGGCCACCTTCGCGCGGGCGGCCGCGTTCTTTACTGAGCTCTCGTGTGAGAGTTGCGCCTCCTCCCCAGGGGTCAAACTGACGTTGTCCTCTGCCTCGTGACCCTGCGGCGTAGCAACTGAGGTCGCGGCCAGGGCACCCCGCGGAACACCCAGAACCAACCCCATGGCCACGAGCCCAAGCAATGCACCAATCTTCATATTCACACCCCGTTTCCCGAACTGAGCGGCCGACCAGACCGCCGAAACGCCAAGGATGCCCCCGAACAGGCGCCTCGGGCCAACACCAACAAGGCGTGCGACCAAATGTCATCTCATCCAGGCATCAACCGCCAGCGCCCAAAGCGACCTGGGCCACGAGCGGACAACCCTCGAGGTCGCCGGGACCGCTCTCGGAGCACCCGCTAAATAAACGCGCAGGTGCTTTTCTTCTTCCGCAGGCTCGTGCAGGGCGAGCGCT
>DASYAP010000101.1:0-4940 GCA_036501265.1 Solirubrobacteraceae bacterium
GCGATTGCCGTTGTACTGGGTCGAGACGACCTTGCCCACGTTGACGCCCGCGATCCGCACCTGGGCGGGGGTGGCCAGCTCCTGCGCGTACGGGAAGGCGACCTTGAACCGGTAGCCCTGGGCGGTGAAGGGGGTGGTGCCCCCGAACTCGATCCAGAGGAACAGCAGCAGCCCGATGCACGACAGCGCGAAGAGCACCATCGTGATGACCTTGCCGAGTGATGGGGAGCTGGTTTCCATTTAGTGGGTCGGGAGCGAGGGAATGAAGAGGTGCTGCTTGAGGAGGTTGCCGAGCTGCAGCTGGCTGATGAGCTTCTTTTCGTTGGGCGCCAGCACGGAGAGCGCCGAGGCCGCGAGGGAGGGGTTCGAGCTCTGGCCGGAGGAGCTCTGAGAGCGCCGGTAAGCCGCGTTCAGGGCCCGGGTTTGCTTGTGGCAGAGGCCTGACGTGCCAAGGGCGCCAAGCAGGGTGGGCTGGATCAGCTGGAGAAGCTGCGGACTCAGCGACTGCGCGATCTGCGAGATCGTCGCGCAGTTCATCTGAATGAAGGCCTGGCGGAAGTCCCCGTTGCCGTCCTGGACGGAGAACACCGTGCGGCCGATGTGGCCGAGCCAGGCCAGCCACCACTGGTAGCCGTGCTGGCGCGTGCCGTGCGGGTAGTAGCCCAGCAAGTTGAGGAAGTGGTTGACGGTCACGAAGGTGCGAGACAGGCTGGGAGTTGCCGCGGCGAGCTTGATTGCCGCCGGGCGCAGGCTGCGGACGACCGGCTGGGCGGCGACCACGAACGGGCGGATCTCGTTCTGGAGGATGGGCGCGGCCGGCTTGGCCAGCGCGGCCAGGGCGTGGTTTGCGGCCGGGAGCGCGTTGGCCGCCGGGAGCAGCTTGTGGGCCGTGGGACCGAGCAGCTGCGCGAACACCCTCACCTTCTGAAGCGTCGCGGCGGTCTGGGCGAGCGTCCCCGGCAGGTCCTTGACCGAGCGGCTGATGTTGCCCTCCTCGGACGCGAGCGCCGCGAACACTCTCGAGCTCGAGTCGACCATCTGCGTGATCTGCGTCTTGCGCGTCGCCAGCGCGCTGTTGAGCCGCCGGAGCGAATGGACGAGCTGCTGCAGGTCCCGTCCGCGCTGGGCGATCGCGCCGTTCAGCCGCGCCAGGTCGCGGTGTGTCGGCTCGAAGCGCTCGAGCACCTGGGCCAGATCACTGGAGCGGTGCTGGAGCCCCTGGCCCGCGCCGTTCACCAACAGGTCCAGGTACTGCCGCGTGTCGGCGTCGAGCGAGGAGAGCACCTCGTCGAGCTGGACCTCGGGGTTGGTGTGGGCCAGCGGGATGGTGTACCCGGGCTTCGCAACCGGGGCGTGGTGCGTGCCCGGGTTGAGCTCGACGAACATGTCCTCGAGGCCCGTCTTGGGCCGCAGCAGCGCGGTCGCGTTCGTGTGGATCAGCCGCTTGTACTGCTGGTCGATCTGCATCTCCACGACCGCGTAGCCGTCCTTGGTGGTGACGCCGCTGATGAGACCGACCTTCACGCCGGAGACATTCACGCTCTGCCCCTGCCCCGGGGTGACCGACTTGGCGGTCGAGAAATCTGCGTTGATCGTGAACGGCGAGGACTGGATGAACGGGAACCGGACGCCCTCTTCGTGCAGGATGAAGCCGGTCACCGCGATCGCGAGGATGAGCATCACGACGACCGCGATGAAGTCGCCGCTGTGGCGCTTGATTGCAAGCTTCATCGCCCGCTGCTCCCCGTCGAGGAAGTGCTCGTCTGAGACGCGCTCTGCTGCGAGCCGTTTGACGCGGGCAAGTGCGTCCCCGCAACGCGGAGCTTGCTGCCCTGCTGCTGGAAGATGCGATCGAGCTCATAGTTGAAGACCGTCGTGATCGACTTGCTCAGCGCCTTGGTTGCAGGGGTGCTCGCCGTCGACATCTTCTTCGGACCCAGCCCGGACGGCGCGTTGAGCGACTTGATCGCCGGCTGGATCTCGCAGGGGACCTTCTCCTTCAGCGGCGGGCGCCGGTCGCCGGGCGGCGGAACCGGCTGCACGCCGTCGATCTTCGATAGCGCCGAGCCGAACTGGCCGGGCTGCAGCGAGTAGGTGAACGTGCCGCCGTTGCCGAGCAGCCGGACGTAGGGACCGTTGGCGTCGAACGTCCGGCTCTCGCCGGCGAGCCCGGGCAGGAGTTGGACCACCTCCAGGTAGGCGGGGTGGGGCGGGAAGCCGTTGGACGAGTTGAAGTGCTTGTCGTGGATCTCGAGCTTCGACCAGGGGATCACGACGTTGGCTACGCAACTCGAGGCCGGCCGGACCTCGTTGTGCATCAGCGGGATGGTCTCGTTGGTCAGCTTGGCAAGCGAGGGGATCGTTCCCGAGAGGTCTTTGGCCAGCCCCTGCAGCTCGGAGGGCTCGACCAACAGCCGCAGCTGGTGGATAAACGGGAGGCTGACGCCGATCGTCGGCCCGGTGGTCTTGACGCCCGGAAGCAGCGCGCGGGCCAGCGCGCGCAGCGGCGGGAAGGCGGCGTTCAGGGCGTTGAAGGCGGGCATCGCGATGTGCAGGATGCGCGGTAGCTGGGCCACGGTGTGCTGGAGTGCGACGTTCTCCCGCGCGAAGGCATTCGCGGTGGTGTTGAAGTCCGTGATCAGGTTCTCGAGGTTCTGCGGATGGGCGTCGAAGGCGCCCGAGACGACCGCCTGCTTGGCGAGGTAGGTGGAGAGGTCATTGGGTTGCTCGCCGAGCAGGTCGTGGGTGACGATCGAGGTGTACTCGTACGCCGGCAGCCAGTAGTTGATCGACCGGTTGAAGGAGGGGCCGGCCTTCTTTACCGCCGACCCATACGCGGTCAGGAGCGTCTGAAGGTTCTGGCGGGTGTTGGCCTGCAGCGAGTCGAACAGCTGGTCGAGCTGGACCGGGTAGCGGGTCTGCTGGACCGGGAACGTGTAGCCGCTGGAGACGTTCGGAGCCGAGGGGCTGCCGGGAGACAGATCGACGTAGAAGTTGCCCTCGACGAACAGCCGCGGCCTGATCCAGAAGGTCGCGTCGTCGTGGATGGGCAGACCGTTGCTCTGGATCTGCATGGTGACGTTCGCGGCCTGCTTGCCCTCCACTGGGGTGACCGAGGTGACCGTGCCCACGTCGACGCCCGCGATGCGCACGAAGGAGTCGGGTCGCAGCCCGCCGGCGTTGGGCACGACCGCGTGGATCGTGAACGGGCTCGCGAAAGGATTGGCGAACTTGGTGAAGCCGAAGTAGAGGAAGATCGCCAACAGCACGAGGCCGATCGCACCCGCCTTCAGCGGGCTCATCCGCTTGCGACGTTTCCTTTTGCGGAAGGGAAGCTTCACGGGTTCTGGGGTATGTGGGGGAGCTTCGGGCCGGTGGTGGGCTCACGAGAGAAGGTCTCGCCCTTAGGCACGCGTGCGCGACCCGCGAAGGTCGGGCCCTGTAGACCCGGCGTGTGCGCGTCCGTGTCGAAATTGCGGTGGTGGGGATCGAGGTGGTTCAGCCGCGTGACGTAGCCGCGCTGGCCGGTCTCGCAGTCCGCCAGGCCGTTGTTTGAAACCGCCGACCCGTAGACCTCGCCGTGGGCGAAGGCGTTGCCGCCTAGGCTCGACAGCGGCGCGGCGTTGAGGGCGCCGCCGTTGACCGGCTCGGTGGCGGGCTCCGTCGAGGGGCTGTTCTTCTGGCTCGGGTTATTCGACATCAGCAGCGCGCGCTGGGCCGTGCCGAACTGAGTCGGCTCTGCGACGACATCCGCCAGGTCTGACCACATGTAGTTCCAGTCGTCGCATACGGTCTGGAACGGACCGAGGTAGCGGACCACGGGGTTCAGGGTGTTCACCGTGGCAGTCAGCGCGTTGAGCGCGATGTTCGTGCCCGGGTCCTGGGAGAGCGCCTTGAGCGCGCCCATCACCTGCTGGAGCTTTGCGTTGAGTACCGGGGTCTGACGCAGCGTCACCGTGCCCGTCTCGATCGCGGGGTTGAGCTGCGGCAGAGCGCGCTTGAGGCTCGCCGTGGCGGGCGTCAGGTCGTGGCCGAGGACCGTGAAGTCGGCGAGGAAGGGATTCGAGGCGCGCAGGGCGCGGGTCGAGGTGGTCAGGGTCGGCGGCGACTGGGCGATCGTGGCCTTGTAGTCGGCGGGGTTCGAGGTGATCGCCTGGAAGGTGGTCGAGGCGTCGGCGAGCAGCTTTACCGTGGTGTTGGACAGCGGTGCCAGCACCCTGGCGAAGGTGTCCAGCGACCCGATGAAGTGCGTGAGCTGGGTGCTGGGCGCGGCGAGGTAGGCGGCGACCGGACGCAGGTACTTCATCAGTCGCGGGAGGTTCTGGATCGTGACGTTGAGGTCGTCCCCGCGTGAGGCGAACGTATCGCCGAACCCCACCAGGTTGTTCTGGATGCCCTTGCGCGTCGGCGGCGTGAAGACGTTGTAGACCTGGTCGAGCTGGACGGGGACGTTGGTCTGCTTGATCGGCATCGTCCCGCCGTCCGGGTAGACCTTCTTGGCGGTCCCCTTGACGAGTTCGACGTACTTCTCGCCAAACACCGAGCGCAGGCGGATCGTCACGTGCGAGTCGACCGGGACCTTGCCCTCCCGGGGCGAGAGCTTGAGCGTGAGCTGGGCGCCGACCTTGCCGCTTGAGAGCTCAAGCGGACGCATCGCCGAGACGAACCCCACCCGGGTCCCGCCCTCGAGTACGTCGTTGCCCACCACCAGGTTGGAGCCGTCGGGAACATCGACTTTGAGCTCGCGCGTCGGGACGAACGGCAGCCCGCTGTTGGCGTTGTAGGCGAGGAAGACCCCCACCAGCACCACGAGCAACGTCACGGCCCCGAGCAGGACCGGGTTGGCAAAGGCGGATTGCTGTCGGCTGCGCTTTTTCACGGTCCGAGCAGGTAGTTCAGGAGGTCCTGGGGCTGGCTCGGAGAGGAGCCGTTGGACGGGG
>DASYAP010000102.1:0-4628 GCA_036501265.1 Solirubrobacteraceae bacterium
GATGCGCGGCCAAACAACGACCGCGGACGCGCTCATCACCCGCACGATCATGGAGGTCAGCGAGCGCGGCGAGGGCATCGGGATCACCATGGCGAACTGGGCAGATTCGCTGCTGAGCAACGGCCTCGGCGACTACGACAGAGCCCTCGCCGCCGCCAACCGAGCCACCGAGTACGAGCCAGATCTCAGATTTCTCAACTGGCCTGTAGTTGAGCTGATCGAAGCTGCCGCACGTGCCAGCGATCTCGACACCGCACACAAGGCGTACGCGCGGCTGTCAGAAAAAGCAGGCGCCAGCGGAACGCACTGGGCGCTCGGACTGGAAGCTCGATCTCACGCACTGCTCGTCGAAGGTGACGAAGCCGAAACCCGCTACCGCGAATCGATCGAACACCTCAAGGCAACTCTGCAGCGCACAGACCTGGCCCGAGCCCACCTGCTCTACGGAGAATGGCTACGACGCGCCCGCCGGCGCATCGAGTCCCGCGAGCAACTCAGCGTCGCGCAGCGGATGTTCGAGAAGATGAGCATGCACGCGTTCGCCGAGCGGGCGACCCGCGAACTGCGTGCAACTGGACAGACAGCCCGCGAACGAACACCAGTCGCCGAATCGTGGGAACTCACTCCACAGGAAGCCCAAGTCGCAAGACTCGCCCGCGACGGGCTCACAAACCCCGAAATCGGCACGCGACTCTTCATCAGCTCCCACACCGTCCAATACCACCTACGAAAAGTCTTCGCCAAACTCGGCATCAGCTCAAGAGCCCAACTCGACCGAGCCCTCAGCGAGCCAATCGAGAACGCTGCTCACCCGACCACAGGCGCTGCTCGGTAGCTCTCAAGGCGCCGACGGACGTCAGCGCCGAACACGTTCGCTGACAAAGCCCAGTGTCATTTTCGCGACGCTTCACAGCCGGAGAACGCACATCGTCATGAGAGGAGCGGCGCGGCCCGATGCCGGCTGCCTCTTCATCATGATCCCTTGCGGACATACGGAGCCACGCGAACGCCGAGGGCGGCAAATGCCTGTGCCAGCACGAAGGCAGGGCTCGCGGCGCGCGATCCAAGAGACCCCGTAGTCGCCGCAAGGGGAGCCGCGGTCACCGATTGTGGACCCGGGCTCGTTGCATATGCACCACCGGCCTCGGGCAGCGAGTTCGCGCCGTGAGGCGCGCTCATGGGTCGCGCGAAGAGCAGCAGCTGGTGCCACATGGGCGACAAGCGAGAAGCCAGCTCAGCGCTCGGACTTCCGCTTGGACTCGGCGTTAGCGGCGAGCCGCTGGCAAGCGGACCACGCGGGCGAGGCTCTTTGAGGGATGCCTTGAGTCACTGACCGAGCTCGTCAATCATGTCGGCCAAGAGGCGAGAACTCGACATAGGGAGGTGCCGGATGAAGGCGATTGTGGTGACGGACGAGGCCGCGGGAACGGCCGGGATGACGCTGGTCGAGCGGCCCGAGCCGCCGGCGGCGATAAACGACGTCATCGTTCAGGTTCATGCGTCGGGATTCGTCCCGACTGAGATGGCGTGGCCGTCGACCTGGACCGATCGCCGCGGCCGTGACCGACGACCGTCGATCCCTGGGCACGAGCTGGCCGGAGTGGTCACCGCCCTCGGCTACGGCACGACGGGGGTGTCGATCGGGCAGCGGGTGCTCGGCCTCGCGGACTGGCATCGCGACGGCACGCTGGCGGAGTATGTCGCGATCGAGGCGCGTAACCTCGCGCCGCTGCCGGGCGACGTCGACTTCATGGTGGGCGCGAGCCTGCCAATCTCGGGCCTGACCGCGTGGCAGGGACTGTTCGACCACGGCCACCTTCAGGCGGGGCGGAGCGTCCTCGCGCACGGCGCGGCCGGCGCAGTCGGGTCGATGGTGACGCAACTCGCGCGTGAGTCCGGCGCATACGTCATTGGCACCGGGCGCGCCGCTGACCGCCAGAAGGCGCTCGACTTCGGCGCCCAGGAGTTCGTCGACCTCGACAACGACGCCCTGGAAGACGTCGGCGGCGTCGACCTGGTCTTCGATGTCATCGGCGGAGACATCCAGAAGCGGTCCGCAGGCCTGATCCGGGCCGGCGGAACCCTGGTGACCGTCGTAGGGCCGCCCGAGGCGCGGCCCGCCGACGGCCTAGCAGTCGACTTCGTCGTCGAGTCCGATCGTGCCCAACTGAGTGAGATCGTCCAGCGGGTGCGGGACGGACGACTGCGGACGAACATCGGCAACGTCGCGACCGTCGACGATGCTGTCGTCGCCCTTAACCCGACCGAGCGACGCACCGGGAAGACGATCATCCGCATTCGCCCATAAGGACTCGGAGACGGCAGTGGCCCTCGACAATCCCGCGCGGCGCCTTCACGAGCGCCTCGGATTTGTCCAGGCCTATCCGGTCGTCGGACGCGAGGATCGACCCGACCGAAGCGTTGCACGAGAGTGCCGCCTGCACAAACCACCGGCCACCCGCAGCGTCGGCGGCAGCCGCAGCGACGCTTCTCCTCTGTGTCGGCGGTGAGTCAGAGCGTCGGCAGTCGGCAGTCGCATTTGCCTGGCAGCGACAATCCGACAGCCACGAGAGTCGGTCAGTTGGTCTCCGACACACTCTGACGTGATCGCGTCACGGTGCCCACTGAAGCGCGTCCTCGAGCTCATAGACCATGGTTCGGACCTTGTCCTTGGGCGCTAGCTTGGCGGCATCGTCCGCGGTCGCACGGCCCTCAGGAGTCTCAAAAGCGTGCCGGAGGTTCGTCATGTCGTCCCAGTCGAGCTCGGCTATCAGGTAATACGCCTCACGGTCACGAGTTGGCGCGGGGTGACGACTGATCGTGTAGCGGCGTAGTCCAGGGAGCTGCTTCGCCAGCGGGATGTGGACCTCGCGGTAGTGGCGATCAAATGCCTCCGGATCATCAGGTTTGTCATACACCGCCAGGAATCTGACCATCGCCTTGACCTCCTCTGTCGGATCTCGTGTTGACGACGAGTGTGACAGGGCGTTCGTTCCGGACACGTCGCTCGGGCCGAGGATGCAGGCGCGGGCAGCGTCGGCGCCGCACACTCCCTCCGCGAACACTTCCCCAATCACGAAATAGGAGTCATCTGCGAGGCTACTGCCTGCGTCCGCCAGGCGACTCCTTCCGGACAGGACGAGCAGTGCTCGCAATAACGGTAAACGTGGAGTCGCCGACGGGCAAACGGCCAGTCGCGAATGGGCGAGAATGCTCGTTGTGAAGAGCTTCGCCGACATCCCGGCCGAGGTGCAACGGCGCGTCGACGCGGGCGAGCGGGTGATCCTGATCCTGTTGGACGCATTCGGGCTGGCGTTCCTCGAGCGCCATCGCGATCACCCGTTGATCCAGCGCCTGGACGTTACCCCGTTGACCTCCCAGTTCCCGTCCACGACGACCGCGCACGTGTCCTCGGTGCATTTCGGCACGCCGGTGCACAAGCACGGTCTCTACGAATGGAACATTCTTGAGCCGGCGCTCGGCGAGATCATCTGCCCGCTTCGCTTCAACGCGAGCGGTGCCGAGGAGGAGGGCACGCTGGTTGGTCGGCTTGAGCCGTCCGTGCTGGCACCCGGCCCGACGTTCTATGAGTCGTTGGCCGTTCCCTGTATTGTCGCGCAGCCCTTCCGGCTGGCGGGATCATTCAGCGCGGTCGCGACTCGCGGGGCGCGGGTCATCGGCTTTCGGCGGCTGCGCGAGGGCGTGCGTGCGCTCGGAGAGGCGTTCGCCGCACCGGGAAGTCACCATCGCTACGCGCTTCTGTACTGGGATCTGATCGACCGGGCGGGACATGACCACGGCCCCGGTTCGCCGGAGTTTGCGGTTGCGTGCAGACGCTCGCTCGATGAGCTGTGGGACGCCATCGAGGCCTTGCGCGCGGTGACAGTGCTGGTCACGGCCGACCACGGCCAGATCGACGTTCGGCCCGACCGCGTCGACTACCTCGACGATCTCTGGCCCGATTTATCCGCGCTGCTGTCGCAGCCGCGGCCGGCGGGATCCTCCCGCGACGTGTTCTTGCATGTGCACGCCGAGCATGTTCTCACGGTCATCCACGAGCTGTCGGCAAGGCTTGAGGGGCGCGCCGAGGTACGGCGCGCGGGCGAGCTGTTTGACCGGATCGGCCCCCGGCTGAAGGCTCGTCTGGGTGACGTGGTGGTGCTGCCCGCCGCGGGCCGCCAGGCCTGGCTTCGCTCAGCGGCGGCCAACGAGCAGCGGTTTCGCGGCCAGCACGGCGGCTTGCACGAAGCCGAGACGAGCACCTATCTAGCAAGGCTGACCGAGTGATCCACCCGTCGCCTCCGTCAGACTAGATGCCCCGCCACTTCCGGCCGACCGAGCCGGCGGAGCAGACGCCAACCTCGGCCCGAGATCTTCATCACGCGTGGCGGATACGTCGCTGACCGCGCTGCTGTTCTGTAGCCAAACGAGCCACGGCATGGATGCTTGTGGCGGCACCCAGCGCGACCGCTGTCGGACACCCGCGGCCACGCGGTCGCGCTCGCTGGTGCGACTGCTCTGTCGTGGGAGGAGCTGCCGGTGCTTGCCGGATGCGGGCTCGCGCGAGCTAACTCCGACGAGCGCCTGGATGGGTCGAGCCTTGAGGTCGGACTGCTCCTTTCTCGCGA
>DASYAP010000103.1:0-6678 GCA_036501265.1 Solirubrobacteraceae bacterium
GACCTTCGTGCTGGCCTGGCCGAAGTCCGCCGGCTGATCGACGGGGTCTCACAAGACGCGCGCGCATTCCTCCGCTCATTCGGGCGATAGACAATCACCGCGCCGACGCTCCCCGCGCAACCCTCGAGATCACGCGATACCAACGGAGCGGGGCTCTCCCGTGACGCCGCTCCTTCTGGGCGATTGCCCAAGCCGGACCGCGACGCCGGCGAGCTTCAGCGCACGGCTGCTTTCACCGCTGTGCTTGCAGCCGACTGGATTCCAGCTAGCGGCCCGGTCGTCGCTGCTGTCCGCGCTTTGCGGGGGAGTCGTCGGCGGCCGGCGGACACGTGGCCGCCGATGAAAGCGAGTGCCGCTTGGCGCGCGACCTGCGACGCTGACGGGCCGAGGGGCGGCGGGACGTGATCGCTCGGCACGAATGCAACCATCTCGTTGTGGCAGCCGACCTGGAAATTGGGTAGTTCGCGGGGCGAGAGCATCCATCAACAGCCCCGCTACGGCGTCGAGGAGAGGAGGCGGTGATCGCGAAAGATCGCGGGCCGAGTGTCAAAGACGACGATCAGTACGACGGGCTGCCTAGGAAGGGGATGAGCAGGTCCCACGTGGCGGGAATCGCTATCACCCCCGGGGCATTGAAGAAGGGCGGCAAGAACTCTGGCGGAGGAAGCAGCAGCAGGCAGAGCTACAAGAGGCGTGCGCTGGCCGGAGGCCGTGGCAGCCGCAAGCGCCGAGTGCTTCTCGTTAACATCGTGAAGCCAGGGTTCGGTTTGGCGTGCGCTGGGCGTGGGCAATCAACGCCGGCTAGAGGCAAGGGGCTGTGAGTGGGCGGTATCCGGTTTACGCTTCCCCGCGATGTAGGGTCGGTGAGGGAAGCGCGTCTGAGGGTGAGGGCGATCGATGATGTTCCGGAGCCCGTCGGGACCGATGCTGAGCTCGTTGTATCCGAGCTCGTTACCAACTCGCTTCTCCATGCCGGTCTCGGCGATCAGAATGTGATCGAAGTCGCGTTGCAGCGAGATGACGCGCGTCTGATCATCGTGGTAGACGACCGCGACGTTCTTTGGAACTTCAGGGATGCATGGGGCACCGCGTCGCCCGGGCGGGATGGGCCTCAAGCTGCTCGACACGATCTGCGAGCACTGGCACGCCGAGGCTGGACGTGTTGTCGCGTCGCTCACGATCTGACGGTTCGGACGACTCGATGACATCGGTGTCGGTGCGCACTGCACCGGGCATTCGCGACGGCCATCCCGCGCCCGCGCTGATCGACAGTTCCAGATCACCGCCGCCGAGTTCATGTGTCAACCGTGGTCACAGCAGGCGGGCTTCGCCTACGTCGGCTCAGCCTCGGGCGATGGGCTGAGCCGACATGGACTGTCGAGTCCGCGTGGAGCGGCTTGTGCGTCACTGGCCGGGCGTGCCGTCGATGGTGATGCCTTCGGGTCCGATGCGAAATTCTCGGACTCGAGGGTCGTTGCCGCTAGCACGTGTCTTGAGCGCGGTGATGGCGCGGCGGATGGTCGACTCGTCGCGGATGTATTGGAGCACGAGTACGTTGTCCGAGAGATGGGAGACGCCGTATTCGGACAGGCGAGTGGCGGCATAGAGGTCTGGAAGCTCAGTGGTCATGAACAGACTGATGCCTGCCCGGGAGCAGCGTTGGATCAGTGAATACATGTATTCGCGAAACCGGGTCTCGTCGCCGCTGGCGAACAAGATGTCCGTGAGGCTGTCGATCAGGACGCGTTTGGCGCCCAGCTGGTCGATGGCATCGAGGAGCTCGTAGATCCACTCGTCGACGTAGAGGTCGACCGGTGAGCGGTACATCATCGTGACGGAGGCATCGAGCGTCCAGCCGAACGCTTCTGCGACGCGTGTCAGCTGGGTCGGATTTTCCTGGAGGCTCGCGATGATCCCACACTCGCCGGCGACCGCACCGGCGACGATGAAGTGCAGTCCCATGAGCGTCTTTCCGATGCCCGTTGGACCTGCGCAGAGGGTTGATGAGCCCGGCCAGTAACCGTCTGCGAGCATCTCATCGAGAGCGTCGATGCCCGTCGATAGTCGCTCGGCGTCCAGGGCGTAGTTCGAGGCGTCGAGGGTATCGGCCAGCCGGGGGAAAACGCTCACGCCAGCAGTGCTGATGCGATATGAGTGCTGACCGGAGAGGTAGTTGCTGCCGCGGAGCTTAACCACCTCCAGGACGCGACTGGAGCGCTCACTCGATCGGCGGGAGCCCAGGCCCAGGATGCTGTCGGCTACCGCGGCCTCAGGCTCGCCGGAAATCGTGTCGAGGTCATATTCACCCAGCCAGAAGCTCGCGCCGGCCACAGCGCTGGCGTCCGCAGCTAGCTCGAAGAGGAAGCTTCGGTAGTCGCGGCGGGTCGGCGCGTATGCCGCGAGTGCCTTGAAGCTGTCGATGATCAGGATGCCGGGATGCCGCTCGCGCAGTAGCACGCGCAGCCGCTCGAGTGTTCGCTGCAAGCCTCCTTCTTCGAGATCCTCGCCGAGACTTTCGTAGAAGACGCGCTGTCCCACGCTGGCGACATCGAAGAACTCGAGGGTCTGGCCAAAGCGGATCAGCTTGTCAAGCGGCTCCGAAACCGTTGAGAGGTACACGGCGGGCCGCTCCACCGTCGCGTTGGCGAACGCGTATTGCTCGGCGAAGATCGTTTTGCCGCTGCCCGGCGGCCCGACGATGAGGTGGATCGCGTTTCCAGGCAGCCCGCCGCCAAGGATCACGTCAAGCCGGCCGCTCCCGCTTAGGAGACGCTCGATCACTGGCGAATCGACCGCTGCCTGGTGATCCCGCTCGTCCCGAGCAGGTCACGAACGGTCGACACGAAGACCAGCGGGTCGATCGGCTTTTGCAGAAATGCCGCAGCACCAAGCTCGGAAGCAACCTCGCGCGCGGCTAGCGGCGAAACCGCGATCACCGTGGCTCCGGCTTGGTTGAGCCGTTCGATCAGCCGACCACCTAGACCACCCGAGAGCAGCAACTCGACGAGCACGATCCGCGGCATGCACTCGTCAAATTTCCGCTCCGCCTCCTCGGCGGACGAGGCGATCTCCACGCGAAATCCTTCCGTGCGAAGCAGATAATCCTCAACACTCGCCGCAAAACGGTCGCGCTCGGCGATCAGGATCAGTATCCCCGTCTGCTCCTCCGCCGTACCCGCACTAACCGGCTCAGTGCCTTGATCGATGAGCTCAGCGAGCAGACGGTGAGCATCGCCTGGCGAAAACCCCTGCTCGAGCTGCTCGGTGACGAACAACAGTTGTGCAAGCTGCTTTCGCGTATACCGTCGCTGCCCGCCGGAGCTGCGGACCGCCATGACGAGCCCGTAGCGCTCTTCCCAGGTGCGGAGTGTCGAGACAGGCACGCGGACCATGCGCGAAACGACGCCGATGCTGTACAGCGCGGGCTCCACAGGTCAAGTGTACGGTCGTACAGGCGGCCGGCTCAAGCAGATCTGAGGCATTCTGGGGCTCATATAGGACGACGGTATCGATGCGTCATGGCGACGGTCGTTCGAGTGGGTGTTCGCTCGAGATGATCGGAAGATGAGCGCGAACGCCCGATACGTCGAGGACTCGCTGAACGGCGCGTGACCCGTTGATTACTCGCAGCCGATCGGCGCCTTCGCAGGCGGCGCGCATACGCAACAGCAGGTGGATCCCGGTCACGTCCATGAAGGTCAACTCCGTGAGGTCCACGACTACGATTTCCACACCGTCATCCCGGAACACGGCGTCGAATGCGCTCTCGAGAAGCGGCACCGTCGCGAGATCGAGCTCACCGATCGGCGTCAGGCGGAGAACTCCACCTCCCTCGCGCGTCTCGCGTATCGATAACGGCCCCGGACTGATCATTGATCACCTCCCAACACGAGAAGAGTCAGAAATGCTCACGGTCCGGCCGCCGCACGTCATCGGCAGCGACGTCCCTGTGTTCCCAAAGATATACCTCCTCAATAGCTCAGTCAACCCTCCGCGCTAGCTCCCACACCAGAGCACTCGATCCTCCAGACCGACCGGTCACCGCATGGCATGTCGGGCCGCGAGACGAGTCTCAGCAGGGCGCAGCACCGAGGGCGGGGCTTCCGGCTTCAAGGGCAAACGAGCCATCCCGGGACCGACCACGACCTCGCCCAGGCTTGTGCCGAGGGACCAGGTCGCGGTCAGCTCAACCCTGGCGGGCCGCTGGGCCGTGCAGTCTCACGAAAGGACGTCCCCGCACGAGCGGCGGGCAGTTAGTCTCGCTCCTCGCCAACGGCAGGGCAGAGCGGATCGCTAGCTGGAATCCAGCCGGCTGCAACCACCGGCGCTAAAGCGACAGTTGGCCGCGGATCAGGGGCGGCGCCCTCCGACTTTCGGAATCGCCCAAACTCGACGGTCCGCTGACGCGGCTCGCGTGATCGCTTTTCTCATCCCGCCTCCGAGCTGCGCGCTATCGCGTGGGCGACTGAGCATGCGTGCGTAGACCTGCTTTTGGCGACGAGCAGGTGCGACCCGACACGCGGGTGTAGACCCGCATTCGTGCTCGCGCGTAGGTGGGAGGCGGGCACGGCTTCGTGACCGCGTGTGTCTGGTTGGGGCAGCGTACGTCGCCCAGATCGACGCCGACATCGTGGCTCCTTCGCACCAGACGGAGCTGCGCCGGCAGGCTGAGGAGCACACGGCCAATCGGCCGAGTCGCGGCGGTCGCAGACCGCCGCGGCGTTGCTGCTCAGGGTAGGGGTACGGACGTTGTTGCATAGCGCAATAGTAGTAGTATGCACTGCGTGTGTGTTTCGGCTGCATCCGGGCGTAGGACCGCGGAGCAGGGTGGCGATGAGCTCGTTGACGCGGTCCTCGGGGCGAGCCGCGCGCTCGTGGCCGTGGCCGCTCGCTCGCTCGCGATTGTGGCGGAGGATGTGACGCTTGCGCAATATCGGGTGCTGATCGAGCTGGCGGCGCGAGGCCCACAGCGACTGGCGGACTTGGCGACGGCGCTGGGGGTGGACCGGTCAACGGCCACGCGGATGTGCGACCGGCTGGTGCGTAAGCGTCTCGTGCATCGTCGGCGGATGAATGACGACCGCCGCGGTGTCCGCGTCTCGCTCGCCACGTCGGGCGCTGAGCTGGTCGCGGAGGTCAGCCGCCGTCGTCGGGTGGAGATCGCGACGATCGTGCAGCGGATACCGAAGGCACACCGCCGGCCGGTGCTGGATGCTCTGCGGGCTTTCGCTGACGCCGCCGGTGAGGTCCCCGAGCAGGACTGGTCGCTGGGATGGGATCTTGATCGGTGACCGCGAAGCGGTCGCTCGACGGATCCAGCGACGCTGCTGCTGAGCCAGTGGCCAGCGCGGTGACGGCGCGCTCGCTGTTCCGGTCGGTCTCGGCATGGTTGGGTGGTAAACGGCTCGGGCTGGCGGTGATGGCGTTGCTCGTCGGCGCCGGCGCCGGACTGGGCGCCGCCGTGTTCAGGGAGATGATCTTCGCGTTCACGTGGCTCGCGACCGGCTATAAGCAGTTCGGCCAGCAGGGTCATGCGCCGAGCCTGCACCTGCCGGGGCTGGGGATCTTTTTCGTGCTCGTGATCCCGGTCGTGGGCGGGCTGCTGTATGGGCCTTTGATTCAGCGGTTCGCGCGGGAGGCTCGTGGCCATGGGGTGCCTGAGGTGGTGCTCGCGGTCGCGGAGAACGGCGGGCGGATCCGTCCGCAGGTGACGATCGTCAAGGCGCTCGCGTCGGCGATCACGATCGGGACTGGTGGATCGGTCGGGCGGGAAGGCCCGATCGTGCAGATCGGATCGGCGCTCGCCTCATCGCTCGGACAGCTGGTGCGGATGTCCGAGAATCGGTTGCGGATCATCGTCGCGTGCGGGGCCGCGGGCGGGATCGCCGCGACCTTCAACGCGCCGATCACGGGCCTGTTCTTCGGGTTTGAGATCGTGCTGCGCGAGTTCTCGCTCGACGCTTTGTTCGCGACCAGCCTCGCGGCGGTCACCGGCGATGTCATCAGCCGTGCGTTCTTCGGCTCCGCTCCGTTCTTGACCCAGGTACCCCATGACCTCGGGATAGCCAACGACGGCACCTTCCTGCTCGTGGCCGTGCTTGCACTCGCGGCGGGGCTGATCGGCGTCGGCTTCAAGACGTTCCTGTACCGGCTCGAGGACTTCGTCGATGAGCTGTGGAAGGGTCGTCCGGAGTGGGCGCGCCCGGCGGTCGGTGGCGTCGCGCTCGGCTTGGTGCTGCTCGCGCTCCCGGAGATGTATGGGGTGGGCTATCCGGTGATGGGTAAGGCGTTCGCCGGGCAGTACGCGCTTTGGTTCATCGTCATCCTGATGCTGGGCAAGGTCCTGGCGTCCAGCCTGACCCTCTCGATCGGCGGCTCGGGTGGGGTATTCGCCCCCTCCCTGTTCATCGGCGCGATGCTCGGGATGGCATTCGGGACCGTCGCGCACAACCTGCTCGGGCCCTCGGCCGGGCCGCCAGCGATCTACGCAGTGGTCGCGATGGGCGGGGTGTTCTCCGCCGCCGCGCAGGCGCCGTTGACAGCGATCGCCAGTGTTGCTGAGATGACCGGCAACTTCAGCCTCACGCTCCCGATCATGCTCGCATGCGGGATCGCTGCAGCCGTCTCAAAGCAGCTGAGCTACGGCAGCATCTACACCACGAAGCTGCTGCGCCGCGG
>DASYAP010000104.1:0-5103 GCA_036501265.1 Solirubrobacteraceae bacterium
GAAGACCTTCACGTCGGCCCTATTGTGCAATATCCGGCGCGGGGCCCGTAGCTCAGCTGGTTAGAGCAGGGGACTCATAATCCCTTGGTCCCTGGTTCGAATCCAGGCGGGCCCACTGACATGCATGGTGGTCGAACCACCAGCAAGTGAGTGGTTCCGGCTCGTCGTCGGGTTCGGCGAGTTCGGCGCGGCGGGCTTCGAGCCCGGCGAGCTGCTGAGTGAGTGTGCCGTGAAACGGCTCGCCGCCCGGCGCGCGGTCTCCGTCGTCCGACTCATACACCGACTTGCGACGCTGCCGCGCCGACGGATGAAGCTTCAACGAGGGCGTCCGATTTCTGTGTAAGCGGTTCACCAGGGTGGGCGGTCGCCGAAGTGGATCTTGAACGCTCGTCATGCCTGCACAGAGCTTCGGACACTCCCGACTCGGACTCGTCCCGATTCCGTCAGCCGAGGAGACTGAGAGCGTCTGCGCGGATTCCCGTGACCTAGGCGGACCGCCGTTGCCGTCAATCCCGTTGGGCTACCTCGGGCGGGCGGGCCGACGGGGTCCGCCTGGGCTTTCGGTAGACGCTTTCGGTAGACGGCCGTATAGCCGTGAGGATGTCCCGCGCGTCGTGGATTGTCGGCGGCGGTCCGGCTGTGATGGTCAGGCATCGCGCCGAGGGGAGAAACCGGCAGGGCTCGCAGAGCTGGGTCTCGCGCACCAATGGATCACGGCTTTCCGGCTGTCCACTGGGTGCTCGGACTCGGTGGCCTTCCCGAGTCGCGAGTCGCGTATGTTCCGCATGTGAGTTCGTACGTCGCCCGGCTACCTCGAGCAGCGGTTTCCCTCCGCGGCCGAACCTTCCGCGGCCGACGGGTCGTCGTGTTCGCGCTGTACGGCTACTTCGCCGCGCTCATCGCCCAGGGCGGGCATCTGGCTTGGGAATGGTTCCAGGTGCCGGCGACGACGCCGAGCTTTCTCGACCTTCGGTCGGTGACGTCCGGGTGGGTGTGCACGCGGAAGGGTGTGGACGTGCTGATCCGCAATACCTGCGACCCGTTCCCGCGTCCGGCGAACTATCCGCGAATGTGGCTCTGGCCCTCGTCGCTGGGGCTCGGCCAGAGCTCGACGCTGATTCTGGGAATCGTCGTGGCGGTTGCGTTCTTCGCGGGCGCGCTGGCGCTCATGGGGCACGTCGAGAAACCGGTGGACGTTCTCGTCTGGATATGCCTCCTCGTGTCGCCGGCCGTGATGCTCGGCGTCGAGCGTGGAAACGCCGACCTGATCGTGTTCCCGATCGTCGTCGCAGGGGTGCTCCTGTTACGCGCACGCGGCGCGGTCGTACGCGTCGTTGCGCACGGCGCGCTGCTTTTTGCAGCGATGCTGAAGCTCTTCCCCGCGTTCGCCTTCGTCACGCTCTTCAGGCAACCGCGGCGTCGGGCGTTGATCGGCGCCGGCTTGGTCGGTCTCGGCTTCCTTATCTATGCCCTCGTCACGCTGAACGACATCCGGACGATCCACCGTGTCCTACCTCAGAAGATCTACTACTCGTACGGCGCCGATGTCGGCGTCCGGGCCGCGACGCTCTGGCTCTCGGTTCATTACGCGTCGCTTCGGAGTCTCGCGCAGCACAACACCGAGCAGATCGTGAACTGGTCGCTCGTTGCGGTCGCCGTCGGGGTTGCCGCCCTCATCGCGCGCCGGTGGACGCCTCCCTCCGGCGACGAGCAAACCGTCGAGATGGATGCGTTCGTTGCCGGGACGGCGATCTACGCAGGATCGTTCATCCTCGAGCACAACTTCGACTACCGCCTCGTCTACCTCCTACTCGCCGTGCCCCAGTTGCTGCAGTGGGCGCGCCGGTCGCGGCTCGCCGCGGTCGTGCTCCTCACGGTCATGTCGACGTTTTGGCTGAGCGAAGTGCTCAGCAACGGCTATTGGACGCAGCACTACCCGCTCCCGTACGACGAGATCCTCAACTGGGCGCTGTTCAGCGTCTTGCTCGGCATGGCTTGGTCGGCTGCGATGCCGCGCGTGACGTCCCTGCTACACCGCAATCGCCCGGCGACGGCTCCGGCCTAGGACTCACGGGCTGCTGAGCCGCGCCACGCCGATGTCGAGGGAGGGCACGGCGAACTGTGGGAGCGGCTGGAAGACGAATGTCCCGAACCCGAGGGGGACGGTCTCCTTCCCGGTCATGGAAAGGGGCCTTCCGCCGATGAAGTAGGCGGCCTTCAGGCCGGCGCTCTGCGCCGTCTGCGCTGCCAGCGCGGTGGAGGGCAGATAGCGATATGGGTAGTTCGGCTTCCAGTCGACGACCTGTTGCACGAAGTCCTGCCAACGGACGTCCGGGGCGGGAGAGGTGATGTCCGGCATCAGTGCGACCGTGCCCGGGCTTGCCAGCAGCTTGGTGCCGTCGGCTTCTATCGTCTGCCAGCTGCGCTCTTGGAGCCGGGCCGAGTCTCGAGGCTTCGTGAGCGATTGCAACGTGGGCACGAGCATGAGGACGACGAATGCGGCCGCCGCGACGGCCGACGCCGGTCGCGGTACGCGGCGTGCGAGCCAGAGGACCGGTGGAATCGAGAGCACGAACGCGGGCGCGAACGTTTCCGGAGGTCCGAGATGGATCGTGGCGATGACGAACATCGCGCCCGCGCCGCTGAACCAGAGAGACGGCTGGAGGTCGCCGATCGAGATCCCGATCCCGGCAGCGGCGCCGGCGACCACGACGACGACGAGCGCCGACAGGAGCGGAGCGTGCACAAGTTCGCTCGCCGAGACCGGAGACTGCGCCAGGCCCGGCTCGATGCCGCCGTGGGCGAGGTCATGGACGATCTTGACGAGCATCTCCGGTAGGTCATTCAAAGCGAGCGTCCCGGGGAGGAGGATCCCGGCCGCGAAGGCGCCGACGAGCACGAGCCCGAATGGACGGAGCGGGCCGCGCGCGAACTGATGAAGCGGGCGCACGGTCGCGGCGAGCGCCACTGCAGCGACGTAGACGAGAGCGGCGATGCCGATCCGCTGCACAGCCGCCGCCTGCTCGTGCGTCACGGAGATCGGGACGCGCGACCGGTCGAACGTCACGCACAGGAGGGTCCAGGCCCCGAGGAACACAACCAAGGGCCATCTGTAGCGCCTGAGCCATCCGCGGCCGTCCGCCACGAACGCGCGTGACCATCGGCCGACGGGTGGGCGGAATGCGAGAGCGAGGATGAGCGGAAGAACGAGGCCGACGGCCTGGGCCTTCACGGTCATCGCAAGCCCAAGAAGCACGAACGCGAGCGTGTACAACCAGGCGCTCCGACGCTCTGCGGCTCGGATGACCAGATACCCGGTCGCAAGCACGAGCCCGGCGAGAAGGACATCGGGCCGGAACTGGATTGCCAGCGCCTGAAGCCCCGGCGCGCATACGAAGAGCAAGCCGCCCGCCGCTCCCCACCACGGCGACCCGAAGAGACGCCAGAGCAGGCCGAAGGCGAGCGCGATGCCCGCGAGGAAGAACAGAATCGAGTAGCCGCGCAAGAAGATGCGGGAATCGTCGAGGTGCAGGAGCCGCTGGCCCGCGTAGACCTGCGGCGTCTCGTGCTCGCTCACCAGCTTGTGCGCGATGTAGCGCACCTCCACGGTCCCTGCCATCAGATCCACGAGCGGAGTGCCCGGATCGTCGAGGTAGACGCTCTGCTGGCCCGCCATGAGATCGACGCCGGAGGCGGTGTAGGTCGAGTCCGAGTTTGCATTGATCCACCACGGCGAGCCAATGGGCTGCCAGGCGACGATCACGACGGCGAGTGCAAGAACGGCGGCGATTGCGCCGATCGGCCCGGCAACGGTGCGGACGAGGCGGCTCGTCGTCGGCGGCAACGAGGAAAGCTCGGGAATCACGCCGCAAAGACTTTCATCATCGTGGCAAAGAGGCTAGGGACAACGGCAGCAGTGACTCGAGGACGCCATCTAGCGCTGCATCGTCGCCCGCACAGGCGCGCTTCGCTTCCACGGCAACTGATTCGGCCTCGATTGACACCATAATCAACACAAAAGGCATTGACCTCAAGGCCTTCGAGGCGTTGGTTCCCCGCGCGTCACTTTGAGTTAGGGCCTTCTCAGGCGCCCAACGAATCCGCGGTCGAGAGGACGTACGACGTGCTCGTAACCAACCAGACCACGCAGGACTCCTGGTTCGGTCCGCTCCATTTGTTGGGCGGAGTCGGCCAGACGTTGACGGTCGACGAGACCTCGGACACGTCGCTCTATCTCAGTGACGACGCCGTCGCGGACGCGATCAACAACCTCTACGGCTCTGGAAAGATCACCGTCTCCTCGGCGGCGAGTCCTTTCCCACGCCCCACCGGAATGCCCAGCGTGATGTACGGCGACGGCTCTCCGGAGGGCCCGGTGTATGCCCCGCCGGATTCGCTTTATCTTCGCCGCGACGGAGGGGATTTATGGCATTTGTACGTGAAGTCGACTGCGATGCATCTTCGCATAAGGAATCCTGAGAGCAATACGCTCCCCCTCTACCGTCGCGGCCTGGTTCGAATCCAGGCGGGCCCACTGACATGCATGGTGGTCGAACCACCGGCAAAGCGAAGTAAGGCTGGATCTTTGCCCGGCTTTCGGCCTTGATTTCGGCGACGGTCGCTTGCAAGAGGGCTTTTTGTTGGGCGGGGTCGCCGTTGGTTACGACGTCGCGGACGTGGTTGGTGAGGGCGGCGAGGTCTTGGTCGGTGAGTGGTTCGGGCTGGTCTTCGGGTTCGGCGAGTTCGGCGCGGCGGGCGTCGAGGCCGGCGAGTTGTTGGGTGAGGGCGGCGATGCGTGGGGCGCACGCTTGCTCGGGCATGGTGCCGGTCTCGAAGGCGCGGAAGTAGCGGTCGAGGGTCTCGTTTACCTTGCGCAGCTCGGCCTCGATGCGCTTCAGCTCCTGCTGGTACTTCGGTCGCTCTTTCTCCAGCTCGGCGAAGGCGTCGTCGATGGCGGCGCGGACGATCGGTTCTTGTTGCAGGATGGTGAGGAGCTGGCGCATGATCGCTTGTTCGAGTTCGTCGGCGGGGAGGCGGTCGTTGTCGCAGGCTTTGGCGCCGTAGCGTTGGCGGGTGTGGCAGACGTAGTAGGGGTAGCGGCCG
>DASYAP010000105.1:0-21997 GCA_036501265.1 Solirubrobacteraceae bacterium
AAGTGGTGATGGATGGGTGCCATCAGGAAGATGCGCTTACGCATCGTCTGAAAGGAGATCACCTGGGCCACGACCGACAGTACCTCGACCACGAATACGCCACCGATCAGGATCAGGAGCACCTCGGTCTTGGTCATCACCGCCAGCCCCGCGATCGCCCCGCCAAGCCCCAGTGAGCCGGTGTCGCCCATGAACACGCTGGCGGGGAAGCTGTTGAACCACAAAAAGCCGATGCAGCCCCCCACGAGGCAGGCGGCGACCATCGTCAGATCGCCACGATTGCCGCTGATGAACGTGATCGCGACGTACGCCATCAGCACGATCGCGCAGCAGCCAGCCGCAAGTCCGTCGAGCCCGTCCGTGAAATTCACGGCGGTCGTTGAACCGGCCAGCACGAGAAAGATGAAAACCGGATAGAACGGGCCTAGGTCAATCGTCACGTCGACGAACCGGAGGCGCACGGTTGGAGCGAGCCCCACCTTCTGGGTGGCGACCCACCACAGGCCAACCGCGATCACGGCCGTCAGCAGCAGCTTCGTACGCGCCCGCAGGCCGAGCGAGCGGCGCTTGACGATCTTCATGTAATCGTCGACGAAGCCCAGCAGCGCGCACGCGATGGCCGCCCCGAAGACCCCGATGGCCTGCCAATCGCGGTGCGATAGCACCAGAAACGGCACCGCGATCGCCAAGAAGATGATGATCCCGCCCATCGTCGGCGTCCCCGCCTTGCGCAGATGTCCCTGGGGACCCTCCTCGCGTATGTTCTGGCCGAACTCGCGCCGGCGCAGGAACTCGATGAACTTGGGGCTGAGAAACACGCACATCAAGAGCGACGCCGTGCCCGCGATCAGCACCCGGCCGGAGATCGAGCCCGCGACTACAGCCAGCGGACCCATCAGTCCGGGTTCGCGGTCAGGGCGCAGCACACCGCCTCGAGCCCCACCCGGCGCGAGCCTTTGACCAGCACGACGTCTCCCGGCTTGACCAGCTCGCGCACCAGGGGCGCAGCCTCGGCGGCGGTGGCCACGCGGTAGCTCTCCCCGTTGAAGGCCTCCCCCATTGCCTCGGCGAGCCGACCGACCGTCATCAGCAGATCGATGCCGATCTCATCGGCGTGGCGGCCGGCCTCGACGTGAAAAGCGCGTTCGTCGGGTCCCAGCTCGAGCATGTCACCGAGAACGGCCACGCGGCGTGCGGAGCCGCCGGGGGGAGCCGTCGCGACCAGATCGTCGAGCGCGGCTCGCATCGACATGGGGTTGGCGTTGTAGCAGTCATCGATCACCGTGATGCCGTGCGGGAGCTCGATCCGCTGGCCCCGGCCAGGCGAGAAAGCTACCTCCACACGGCCACATGGGATCACACCCACGACGCTGGCCGCTGCCACGGCGGCCAGTAGGTTGGCGCGGAGGTGGGCCTGCGAGAACGGAACCTCGAGCTCGATCACCCGGCCTGCGAGGTCGATTTCGACGGGCTGCCCGACGTCGGAGCGTCGGAACTGGACATCCCCTCCCGGACCGAATGTGATCACGTGCTGTGCCGACTGCAGGTACCGCGAGAGCAACTGCTCATGCGCCGGCACAACCGCCGTGCCCCCGTTGCGCAGCCCCGTGATCAGCTCGGCCTTGGCGGCGGCGACCGCCTCGAGCGTTCCGAGCAGCTCGAGATGGACCGGACCGACATTGACGATCACCGCGACGTCCGGCTCCGAGATCGCGGCGAGCTCAGCGATCTGTCCTGAGCCGCGCATTGCGTGCTCGAGCACGAGCACGTCAGCGTCCTCTGGGGCGGACAGGATCTCGAGCGGGACGCCGATCTCCGTGTTGAAATTCGCGCGCGTGGACGCGACTCGCCTGGTCGGGGAAATGAGCGAGACGAGAATGTCCTTGGTCGTCGTCTTGCCCGTGGACCCGGTGACCGCGATCACCTGCGCTCCGAGTTCGCGGCGCCATGCGGCCGCCAGCCGCTGCAGAGCAGCCAGAGGCTGCTGGGCGGCGAGCACCACCCCCGCAGATGGGGTCTCAAGGGCCTGCAAGCGCTCGACGTGCTCCGGGGCCACGATGACCCCCCACGCTCCCGCTCTGAGCGCGTCTGAGGCGAATTTGCCCCCGTCAACCTGGGTGCCCGGCAGCCCGACGAACAAGGCGCCGGGGGCCGCCTGACGCGAGTCGACCGTGACCCGCTTAGGGCCTGTCGCACGGTCGTGCCCTGCCACCAGCTGCGCTCCCGAGGCGCGCGCGATCTCCTCTGATCCCCAGTGCTTCACGCTTGAAGCGGCTCGTGGTTCACCGACGGGCGGTCCCGGCGCAGCACCTCGCGCGCGACCGTCCGGTCGTCGAACGGCACCTTGTCTCCCCCCGCGAACTCCTGCCCTTGCTCGTGGCCCTTGCCGGCGATCACCACCACGTCCCCCGCCCCGGCGCCTGCGATGGCCTCGCCGATCGCTCGGCGGCGGTCGACGTACCACGGGATGTCTGGACCTGCCCCGGCGAGGATCTCGACGATGATCGCCTCCGGGTCCTCGGATCGGGGGTTGTCAGACGTGACGATGACGCGGTCGGCGAGGCGCCTGGCGACCTCCCCCATCGGCGCCCTCTTGCCGGGGTCACGATCTCCGCCCGCGCCGAACACCACGTGCAGGCGCCCGCGCGCGAGCTGCCGCGCGGCGAGTAACACGTTTTCGAGCGCCTGGGGAGTATGGGCGTAGTCGACGAGCACGGCGAACCCCTGCCCCTCGTCGACCGGCTCAAACCTCCCAGGGACCTGGCCCGCGCGCGCGATCGCGTCCGTGGCCACGTCACCCGCCACACCCAATGCGCGGGCGGCGGCGAGCGCACCAAGCACGTTGTAGACGTTGAAGACGCCGCGCAGCGGCGAGCTGCACTCCAGCGGCCGATCAGGAGTCAGGGCCACGAACCGCGAACCTCCAAGCCCGGTCTGCACCTCGATTGCTCGATAGTCCGCATCGCCCGACGCGATCCCGTAGGTGATCGGATCGGCAAGAGACCGGGCTAGCTCGCGGCCACGTTCGTCGTCGATGTTGACCACGGCCATCCGTGTCTCGAGCTCGTCGAACAAGCGCCGCTTGGCGGCAAAGTAATCCTCCATCGTGGCGTGAAAGTCGAGGTGGTCTCTGGACAGGTTCGTGAAGATCGCCACCGCGAAGTGGATCGCGTCCGCGCGGTGCATTGCCAGCGCGTGCGAGGAGACCTCCATCGCACAGGCCACGTCTCCCGCCTCGACCATTGCGCGGAACGTCCGCTGGAGATCGATCGCCTCGGGCGTGGTCCGCACGACCGTATGGGATGCCCCGCCGATCACGCTCTTGACGGTGCCGAGCAGCCCGCATGCACGGCCGTCGGCTTCGAGCAACGCGCGCACCAGATAAGCGGTGGTGGTCTTGCCGTTGGTCCCCGTCACCCCCACCACCTCGAGCTGCGACGTCGGATCGCCGTTGAATCGGGAAGCCGCCGGGGCCATGGCCGCGCGCACCGAAGGGACCACGATCTCTGGGGCGCGCGCGTGGAGCGCCCGTTCGCCGACCAGTGCCACCGCTCCGCGCTCCACCGCCTCATCCGCAAACTCGTGGCCATCGCGAGTCTGACCGGGCACGCAGAAGAACAGAGTGCCCGGCCGCACCGCACGGTGGTCGTACGCGAGGTCGGTGACTTCGATGTCGCGAGCGGAGGCCGGGGCGCCGGCAATCACCTCGTCCAGCCGCATCGCCAGATGAGTGTACTTAGCGGTGTGTCGGAGATCGACGCACCGGGCTGCAGTTCTCGTCTGGTGCAGCGAGGACTCCCTCCTGCTCCGCGACCACTAGCGCGGTGATACCCCGAAGTACGGCGCGGCCCAGCCGATCATTTGCTGGAAGGCCGGGGCCGCCACCGAACCGCCGAAGATTCCGCCGTGCGGCTGGTCTACCACCACAAGCGCGAGCAGCCGCGGGTGGTTGACCGGCACCATGCCGACGAACGAGGCGATGTATTCGCTATTTGAGTAGTGGCCGTTCACGGCGATGTTGGCGGTCCCCGTCTTGCCGGCCATGTCGTAACCCGGGATCGCGGCTCCCGATGCGGTACCGCCGTCGGCGAACACGCCGCGCAGCATTACTCGCAGCTGACGAGCTACCCCGGGTGAGAGGATCCGATGGCCCTGCGCCTCGCGAAGCCGCTTGCCGCCAACCGACTCCACGATCTGGGGTGTGCGCAGCACGCCGCCGTTTGCGATCGCGGCGTACGCGGCCAGCATTTGCATCGGCGTGACTGATTCGCCCTGCCCGAAAGGCAGGTTCGCCATCGAGGAGCCCGAGTACTGCCACCAGTGCCTGACGATGCCCTGCTCCTCCCCGGGCAGGTCTACGCCCGTGCGCGTTCCGAACCCGAAACGACGCACCCAGGCGTCGAACCGTCGAGGTCCGAGCTTCGAGCCGATCTCCACAGCGCCGATGTTGCTCGAGTACTTGAGGATCTGCGCGACGGTCAGCTTCTCGAACCCGTGAGCTTCGGCGTCGTGGATCTGGCGGCCCGCATAATTCAGCACCGGCGGGATGTTGAACTTGGTGGCCGGGGTGATCAGGTGGTCTTCCAGCGCCGCGCCGATGGTGATCGCCTTGAACGTCGATCCGGGCTCGTAGTCGAGACCCACCCCGAGGTCGTCGAAGGCTTGTTGTGAGGCCGAGCCCAGATTGTTGGGGTTGAGCCTGGGCCAGTTGGCGAGCGCGAGGATCTGGCTCGTGTTCGGGTTCATCACGATCGCGGTGGCGCCCTTGGGGTGGTACTGGGCGGCCACTCCCGCGAGCACACGTTCGACCTCGTTCTGGAGTGCGGAGTCGAGCGTCAGCCGAATACTCTGCCCTGCCCTGGTGGGCCGCAAATCATCGATCGAGATGGGCTGACCGATCGCGTCATCGACCGTCTTTCGCAGGCCGTTTGTCCCCCGAAGTGCACGGTTGTAGAGGTACTCAAGGCCACTGAGACCCTTGTCGCCCCATCCGACCGTCCCGATCACCTGCCCCGCCATCGTTCCCCGCGGGTAGACCCGCTTGACGTCGGGCACCAGGGAGAGGCCGTTGATCCGGAGGTTCATGATCGCCTGGGCGCGCTGGGCCACGAGCTGATGAGCGAGGTAGACGAAGCCCGTGTGGGGCTTGGTCAACTCGCTCATCAGCTTTGGCACGGGGGCTTGGAGCAGCGGGGCAAGACGGTCGGCGACCGTTTGCGGGTGCCGGATCAGATAGGGATCCACTACCACGTCGTCCGCGGATTCAGAGAGCGCGAGCTCGACGCCGTTGCGGTCCACGATCGTGCCCCGCGGGGCGGGGACGGTTCTGATGCTCACCTGCTCACTGGCTGCGGCGCGCCGAAGACTTGCGGCCTTGACTGTGCCCAGCTCGGTCGCGCGCAGCACGCCGAACGCCAGCAGGCCCAAGAACACTACGAGGAGAACCCTCAGTCGACGATCGATCGGGGCCAGCGCGGTCACGGCGCGGTCGTGGAGGGCGGGGACGCCGCGCTCGTTGAAGCGCCGGTAGACGAAGTCGTGGTTGCAGCAGTGGCGGTGGTGGTGGTCTGAGCTTTGGAGGTCGTTTGAGCTCCGGAAGCCGTCGAGCTGGTGTTCGTTCCCTGGCCTCCTGCGCCGTTTGAGGGCGCGGGCGTTGGCGAGGGGCTCGCCGCCGGAAGGGGCGTTGCGGCGTTCGAGGCGCGCAGCGCCGCTTCGAAGGCGACCAGATTCGGAACACGGATCCCCGCCAGCGCGCGGCGCACGCTCGCCGACCGCGCCTTCACGAAAGTGATCGACGCGGGACCCGGCATGGTCATTCCGGTGCGGCTGGCCAGGCGCTCGATTCGATTTGGATCGGAGGCCGAGGCGACCTGCGCATGCAAAAGGTCGTTGCGGCCCTGCAGCGAGCCGATCAGCTCGATCGATCGGCCCGTGGACGCGTTGAGCTTGAGCAGCTCGACCTGCATGGCGACGATCCCGACGAGCATGACCCCGAGCACCGGAATCCAGGCACGGCCCCGGATGAGGCGGTCAAGAAGGGGATGGTCGGGGAGCGAGCGCAGGAATGCAACAAGACGCTCGGAGAGGGTCTGTTTGCGCGCGGTCCGGCGCCGCGGCACCCGCCGCTCGGCGGGCTCCGGCCTCGGCTGGACCGCGGGCGCCGCGACCGGACCAGAAACGCGCCGCGGGACCGGGCCGCGCGGCGATCCGGGTAGCTTGCGTCGCCGGCCGGGGGCGGTGCGCGCCGAGGCGCTCGCGCGCGGGGCCGTTTTGTGTGCGGGCGGTTTGGCGTCTGCGGGGGCGGCGGGCGTCATGGTTCTACCTCCAATTTGCGAGCGGCCCGCAGATGGGCCGAGCGGGACCGAGGATTCGCCGACAGCTCGCCGGCGGACGGAGCCAGAGCCCGGCGGGTCAGCAGCTCGGCCTCGGGGCGATGGCCGCAGACGCACACCGGCAGCTCGGGCGGGCACACGCATCCACGTGCGCGTTCGGCGAGGAACCGTTTCACCTGCCGATCCTCGAGCGAGTGAAATGCGATCGCGGCTAACCTGCCACCCGGCCTCAGCAACTCCCAAGCGCAGGGAAGCGCAGCCGCCAGCTGCGCGAGCTCGTCGTTGACGGCTATGCGCAGCGCCTGGAAGGTGCGACGCGCCGGGTGACCGCCCGCGAACTGGGCGGGGGTTGGGATCGCCGCCTTGATCGCATCGACCAGTTGTTGCGTCGTTGCCAGCTCGCCGTGCCGGCGAGCCCGCGCAATGGCGCGAGCGATGCGAGGCGCATACCGCTCCTCGCCGTACTCGCGCAGGACGTTTGCGATGCGTCTTTCGTCCCAACCGTTGACGATCTCGCGGGCCGTGAGCTCTTGGTCGGGGTCCATCCGCATGTCGAGCGGGGCGTCATACGCGTAGGAGAACCCGCGCTCCCCGGCCCCGAGCTGGAGCGACGACATGCCGAGGTCGAAGTAGACAACGTCCGCGGCAAACCCCTCCTGCCGCAACCCGTGCAGCGCCGCGCTGAAGTCTTCACGCAAAAAGCGCGTCCTACAGGGGACCTCCGCCGCCAATTGCGCAAATCGTTCTTCGGCGGCGGGGTCGCGATCAATCGCCACGAGGAGCCCCTCCGGGCCGATGCGGTCTGCGACCAGCCGGGCGTGACCTCCACCTCCCAGGGTGCAGTCCACGGCCACATCGCCGGGCTGCGGGTCGAGCACTGCGATCAGCTCGCCGGCGAGCACGGGGACGTGCGTCTCTGTCATATCAAGCAGTGTCGGCAAAGCTCGCAGCGATGTCGGGGATCCGGACCAGAACGTCTTCGTAATAGGAGCGGTACGCGCCTCGATTCCACACCTCGAGGCAGTCGCCGGCGCCTGTTACCACGACCTCGCGGTCGAGCCCGGCGTACCTCATCAGCGCGGGAGGAATCATCACGCGGTTGGCGGAATCAAGCTCGGTGTCATGGGAGTAGCCGAAGAAGAACCGCTTGAGCTCCCGCGCCTTGGGCGAAATGGGGCTGAGGCTCTGGAGAGTCGCGGTTGTGTAGGCGTCATAGGCGGTCGGCGTCCAGATCGCGATCGAGCGGGGCGCGTCGGCGTTGATCTCCGGCGAGGCGGCAAGCACGACCCCGTCCGCCAAGGCGGCGCGAAACTTCGCTGGGACGGTCAGTCGGTGTTTCGCGTCGAGCGCGTGTTCGAACGTTCCGCGGAAGGTCAATGGTTCTCGTTCGAAAGCCGGGAAAATTCGAACCCGGGTGGCTGGGTGGGAGGAGCCCTGCCACCCGGGTTCTGCATGCGGTCGCCACGATATCCCACTTTCCCCCACTTTGCAACCCAAATCTCATCTGGCGCCCCACGAGCACGCACCAATGCCCTTTGAAGGCCGAAACAGCGCGTGATTGCGGGCCGCGCCACGGAAGACTCAGATGGGCAAGAGGCCCGCTCGTCCTGCACGTTCTCGTGCAGGACGAGCGGCTGGGCGGGAACTTGCGGTCTTATGGCCGCTCTGGCGGTGGCCCCCGGGCCCCCGGAGTCACCGGGACCCAGGCCTCCCCGGCTCCGCTACGTGCTCTATCCCTCCGGAAGACGCACGTGCTGCGGGCGCCCCGCGCCGGCCAGCGGCAGTTCCAATGAGAGCCTCGCCCCGCGGTCGCTCGGTGCGGACGCGAGACGACCGCCGTGTTCGTGCGCGACCGCCGAGGCGATCGCAAGACCCCTGCCCCGCGACCCGCGCCCACGGCGGGCCCGGCGCGACAATTCACTCACCCGGGCGGGCAGCCCGGGTCCGCCGTCTGTCACCTCGACCCTGACGGAACACATGTCCATCCGCACGCAGACCGCGACGGCTCCCCCACCGTGCTCGATTGCGTTCGCGATCAGGTTGTCGAGAGCCTGTGCGAGTCTGAGCCGGTCGCCGTGGACAACGGCCGCGCGCCCGGCGCAGCTCACATCGATCCCTCCCGACTTCGCGTGAGCCGCCGGGCGCCACGCCTCGGCGCAGTCGGCGAGCAGCGCGGCGAGGTCCACGTCCGCGAAGCGCTGCTGTGCCGGGGAGCCGACGCCCGCTGAGGCGAAGTCCTCCAGCGCCAGCGCGGCACGCTCGAGCTCGAGCTCGACCGCCCGCAGTGGCGGGGCGGCCAGCCCGCCTCGCCGCACGCCAAGCCCCACTCCCAGACGGGCGGCGGTGATCGGACCCCGAAGTTCGTGGGCGGCGCGCGCCACCGCCTCAAGCCGTCGGCTGCGACGCAACTCGGCGCCTAAGCCCACCGCCATCGCGAGCACGGCCAGCCCCCACCCCACGAGAGCCACGCCCACGCTCACGGCAGCGTTCCGTCGACCAGCCGATAGCCCACCCCCCACACGTTGACCACGAAGCGGTCACCGGCTACGGACAGCTTCCGGCGCAGCCGCGAAGCGTGGGAATCCAGCGTGCGCGTTATCCCCATGGACCTGTACCCCCACACCCCGCGCAGAAGCTCCTCGCGCGTGAACACACGCGTGGGATCGCCGGCGAGCGCTCGCAGCAGTGCGTACTCCTTCTTGGACAGCTTCACCTCGTCTCCGTGCAGCCAGACCTGGCGAGCGAGGGGGTCGAGCTCGAGCGATCCGATCCTCATGCGTCCGGGTCCTGTTCTGTGTTCGCCCCGTCTGAGCAACGCGGCGACCCGGGCCTGGAGCTCCGGGTACGAGAACGGCTTTCGCACGTAATCATCAGCCCCGCGGCGAAAGCCCCGCAAGCAGTCGAGCTCGCTGGTTCGGCCAGAGACAACGAGGATCGGGAGGTCTGGGTCAAACCTCCCGGCGACGCGATCCGACTGGCGCACTTCTCGTAGAAGCTCCAGCCCATCGCGGTCCGGAAGGGCGAGATCGAGGATCGCCAGGTCCGGGAACTCCGAGGCGATCATGTGCCCGGCGTCGCAGGCGGTCTCCGCCTCGAGTACCTCATAGCCGTCTGCCGACAGGTTGTCGGCCAAAAAAGCCCGCGTGGCGGAGTGGTCTTCGATCAGCAGGATGGTGGCGGAGGGCTCGTTCATGCATCCCTGAGCGCGCCGGCGTTCGGATTTCGCCCCCCGCCTTATAAAGGTCTGCAACGTCGCGTTCGCTATTTGCGAGCGATCAGTGAGCCCGCGAGATCCTTGAGCAGCGGAGAAGCCGTCCGAGGATGCAACATCGCGTTCACCCGCCCGCCGGGGAAGGAATCGCACATATGATCCCGACGCCTCATGTACCGGCGTGGGAACTACAGCTCAGGAGAAGAGTTCGTGCTCGAGTACGGGGAGCTGCGGTTCACATTCAATGAGCGAGATTTTCGTGAACGCTGCGAACAATCGGCACGCAAGCTCGGGTTTCTGTGGGGTCCGGTCGAGGACGACGAGGCAGAGGACCTCGTCAGCCTTGTCGTCAACGGCGAGGTAACCGATCCCGCTTCGCCGCTCGGTGAGCACGTCAACGACTGTTGGCCGGATCTGGTGGGGCCCTCGGAGCGCTCGCTGGTGCACTGGCTGCGAAGGCTGATCTTTCGCGGCGCTTGGCTTGACCAGCGCGTTAAGGAGGGAGAGCTCGACGTCTGCTTCGACGACGAGAGGCACGCGTTCGTGTATACGCAACCCGAGCGCGGCGGGGAGCCGATCGAGCTCGCACCCGAGCCCAGCTGGAACCGCGTCGCCTACGGCAGGCGTTAGGTCTCGCTCACGGAGCGTCGGCAGCCCATGCTCGGGAGCTACCGTTCTCGGCGATGCCGGCCCGCACCTGGATCGTCATGCCCACTTACAACGAGGCTCCCAACCTCGATTCCATCGTGCGGGCCGTGGGCGCGGAGCTGGAGCGGTTCGTCGGCCGCGACTACCGGGTCCTGGTCGTAGACGACAACTCGCCGGACGGGACCGGCGCGATCGCCGAAGGCCTCGCCGCGGAGCTCGACTGGATGGAAGTGCTTCACCGGCCCGGCAAGCAGGGCCTCGGACAGGCCTACCGTGAGGGATTCGCTCACGCCCTTACCGGCGGCGCGCACCTTCTGGTTCAGATGGACGCCGATTTCTCGCATGATCCGCGCTATCTGGGAGATCTCCTCGGAGCAGCACCCGGCGCCGACATCGTCCTGGGTTCTCGCTACATCCCCGGCGGAGGAGTTCGCGACTGGGGATTTCTGCGTAGAGCGGTCAGCCGCGGGGGCGGCGTCTACGCCCGCGCGATACTGGGCGTACCCGTCCGCGACCTGACGGGGGGCTTCAAGTGCATTCGTCGCGAGGTGCTTGAGACCATCGAGTTGGGCTCGATCAGAGCCGAGGGATACGGCTTCCAGATCGAGGTCACGTACCGCGCGCTGAGGGCCGGCTTCAGGGTTGTAGAGGTACCGATCATCTTCACCGACCGCCGGGCCGGCACCAGCAAGATGTCTGCCCAGATTGCCCTCGAAGCGATGTGGCTAGTGCCGCGCCTACGCGGGTGGTCGCCCGACGGTTCTCGGGCGCAATTGGACGCACGGATTTGAAGACCGACCTGGTCGTCTGGAAAAATTAGCGTCGCCCTTGTAGGCCGTCCGACGCCTGGAGCGTCTCGGAGGTCAAAATGCCGCGCCCCGGTGCCGGGACGCGGTACCGACTCGATGTGGCCGATGCCACCTAACGCGAAACAAACATGTTCTGGCTGAAACCTACCCGCCCAGCGGGCATTTTTAGGTCATGAGCGTGCGAAGTCCTCTCGGCGCCACGCCGCAGCACGGCGCATACGAGCTGGAAGCATCCCGCACCGCAAGGCGGGTGCTTATCCGCGACCCAGTCGGGGCGCTCGCGATCGCGGGACTGTTGGCGGGCGGTCTGCTGATCGCACTCAGCGCCGCGAGCACCGACGCTTTGTTGCCGCTTTCGGTGCGACCGATTCCAACTTGGCTGGCGGGCCCATTTGGTGGCGCCGGAATCAATCTCGGCGGCGTCGGCGTGATGATCACGCTGGCGGCGATGTTCCTCTTCTACGTGATCGCCGTGCACCGATCGGAGCGGCTCTCACCCAGGACCGTCCTGATGTGCATAGCGGCACTCGTGGCGCTCATGCTGCTTGCACCGCCTCTGCTCTCCACCGACGTCTTCAGCTATGGCGCGTATGGCCGCATGGGCACGCTCTATGGAGCCAACCCCTACCTCCACGGGCCTTATGCGATCTCGATGGATCCCCTGTACCCCTTCATCGGCGCGAAGTGGGTCAACACTCCCTCCGTCTACGGGCCCTTGTTCACGGCGGTGTCTTACGTGCTGGCGCCGCTCTCGATCGCCGCCAACGTGCTCGCGTACAAGGCGATTGCCGCGCTCTCCAGTCTCGCCATAGTTGCCTTCGTATGGAACGCTGCCCGGTGGCGGGGCGTGGAGCCGGCGAAGGCGGCAGCGCTGGTCGGGCTGAACCCACTGCTCATCATCTACGGCGTCGGAGGGGCGCACAACGACCTGCTCATGCTCGCCGCCTCGGTCGCGGGCGTCTATGCGCTCGTTCAGCGGCGCAATGCCGCCGGCGGCGCCATGCTCGCAGCCGGAACTTGGGTCAAGCTGACCGGGGCACTGCTGCTTCCGTTCGCTCTCTTGGGCGAGCCCGGCAAACGGCTGCGCGGACGACGCGAGATCTTGATTGGCGCCCTTGCCGTCACCGTGGCGGTCGGGGTCATAAGCGCGATCCTCTTCGGAGCCGGCCCGTTGCACCTTACTTCGACGATCGCGCAGAACCAGCGCGACGGCGACTGGCACAGCATTCCGGGCTTCATCGTCAATGTCGTGGGGCTGCCTACCGTCGGTCACGTGGTCGGCGTCGTGTTGGAATGCCTATTTGCCGCGGTCTGCGTGTGGCTGCTCATCCGGGTGCGGCGGGGGCGCCTCGACTGGCTTGACGGAGCCGCATGGGCGACCCTCGCGATGCTGGTCACCGCCGGATCGCTGTTGCCTTGGTATGTGGCCTGGCTTATGCCGCTGGCCGCGCTCAGCAGAGATCAGCGGCTGAGACGAACTGCGCTCGTCCTGTCTGGAGTGATCCTCGCCATCCAGCTGATCGGATATATCCCGCACGTCGGGACACCGATGTGAGCGGGAGCCCTTCCGAAGCTGCCCGCGCGCCGGGGTGGCGGAATCGCGCGAGCACCTTTCACGGTCGGGAGAACGTTCCAGCGGATGAGCTTCTAGACCGAGGGCAGGAGCCTCCCTACCATGGGCCCGATGGCTGCAGACGTTGATCGAGACTCCGATCGCGCGCGAAGGCTCGGTCTCCTCAGCGTCGTTGCACCCGTGTACGACGAAGAGGCGGGGCTGGAGGCCTTCTATTCGCGCGTGTGCACCGCGCTGCGGGCGATTCCGTTCGAGCTCGTGCTCGTGGACGACGGCTCTCGCGATTCTTCGCCGCAGATCCTGGAGCGGCTCGCGGATTCCGATCCGAGGGTGTGCGTCGTTTTCCTCTCGCGCAACTTCGGACACCAGACCGCGCTTAGCGCCGGGCTCGACCACGCCCGCGGCGATGCGGTCGTAATGATCGACGCCGACCTGCAAGATCCGCCGGAGCTGATCCCGGAGATGGTCGACTATTGGCGGCGAGGGTGCGACGTCGTCTACGCGGTGAGGCGCGAGCGGGCGGGCGAGTCGGCTTTCAAGCTCAAGACCGCCAAGTGGTTCTACTCGCTCTTCGGCGCGCTGGCCCAGGTCCAGCTCCAGCACAATTCCGGCGACTTCCGCCTCCTCGACCGCCGCGCGCTGGACGCCCTGAATTCCATGCGCGAGCGGCATCGCTTCCTGCGTGGGATGACGGTGTGGGTGGGCTTCACGCAGGCCGCGGTTCCCTACGAGCGCGATGCACGCTACGCGGGAGAGACCAAGTACACGCTGCCCCGGATGATCCGCTTCTCGCTGGACGCGATCTTCTCGTTTTCGCACAGACCGCTGCAGCTGGCGACCCTGACGGGCTTCATCTTTTCCGCGCTGGCGTTCGTGGCGATCCCCGTGGTGATCATCTTGCGGCTGCTGAACTCATACATCCCCGGCTTCGCAACGATCACCATCGTGATCCTTCTACTCGGTGGTATTCAGCTGATCGCGGTCGGCATCATGGGCGAGTACGTGGGACGGATCTACGACGAGGTCAAGGGTCGACCGCTGTACCTCGTCCGCGCCCGCCGTAACTTGTTGCCTGACGGCATCCACACGCGCAGGGCTTCGCACCATCAGGAGCAGGTCGCGATTCCAGAAGGCGGGCGGACAACGCGGATTGCACAACCCGAACGGGCCACTCGCGATCCCCTACGCGAAGCGCCTGCCACCCAATCGAGCGAGGCCGGCAACCCTGAGGTAACGCCTGCGGACTGACCCGCGCACGCGGCACCCGACGTTGCGTCGCTAGGTCGGATTCCCTAGCCGACCTGGGTCGTGTGCTCTGTCGATGAGCGCTGGTCGGAATCGTTGAGCTCGACCCCCGGCGGCGGGTCGACCCGTCCGGCGAGCAGCGGATCGTCGGTCTCGCGCATCCACCGCTGCAGCCGCTCGCGCAACTCGCCGAGGGCGCTCTGGTGGCTGGGATCGGAGGCGAGATTATTGGCTTCATTGGGGTCGAACACGAGATCGAAAAGCTCTTCGCGCGCAATCTCGTGCTGATCCCACCCGTACCGCAGCAGCAGGTCTTTGCTGGGACCATCGTCGGTGTTCGGTAGCACCGGCGTGTGCTTCTCGCCCCAGCGGCGGATGTATTTGTAGCGGGTCGTTCGCACCGCCCGCTGCGGCTCGTAGGCGGCATGCCAGGTGGAGCCCGCGAAGACCTCTTCGCGCACGGCGGGTACTTCGCCATGGAGCAGCGGAAGCAGCGACACCCCCTGGAGGAAGTCGGGTCGCTCGATCCCCAGGAACTCGCACACGGTGGGGAAAAGGTCGACGTGCGAGACGAGGGAGTCGATCACCCGCCCCCCGTCGAAGGGATAGCGTCCGCGAAGGATCAAAAGCACGCCGAGACCCCGGTCGTAGAGCGTGGCCTTGGCTCCGGGGAACGGCATACCGTGGTCCGTCGTGAAGATCACCAGCGTGTCGTCGCCCATGCCTGTCTCGTCAACTGCGTTCAGGACGAGCCCGACGCCGTGATCGAGCGACCGGGCGCTGGCCTTGAATCCCGCCATGTCGGCGCGGACCTCCGGAGTGTCGGGCAGGTTCGGCGGCACCTGCGAGTAATGGACGTCACGCAGCGAGCCGGGACCGAGGAACTCCCTGTGAGTCTCGAAGAATCCGACTGAAAGGAACAGCGGACGTTCGTGGCCCCGGCGCAAGACCTCCATAGCCAGCGGCGCAACCGTCTCGACGTGAGTTGTGGGAATCTTGATCACCTCGTCGTAGCCGATCGCCTCCGGATCCTTGGAGATGTGCTGCTCTCCAATCAGCACCGAGCTGTATCCCGCGTCGCGCAGCGTGTGCACGATGTGGTGGGAGTAGTCCCGCAGCGACCAACCGCGATGAGCCAGGCCGAGCATCCCGTTTGTCTGGCCGTACTGGCCCGTCAGCAGGCAGGCGCGGGAGGCCGAGCAGGTCGGTGCGGCACAAAAAGCCTGCCGGAACAGCACACCTTGGTCGGCGAGGGCCTGGACATTGGGCATTAGCACCTGATGCCCGTACGGCTGCACGTAGCGACCGGTGTCGTGCGAGTGAAGGTAGAGGATGTGGGGAAGACTTCCGGGCATTGTCAACGAATTCGCCAGACTTTATGGTGTTAATGATGCCGATGCTTTCTTACCTGGTCTGCGCGACGCCTCGGAGCGGGAGCACGCTGTTGTGCGAACTACTCGACCAGACAGGCGTGGCAGGCCGTCCCGAAGAGTATTTCGAAGCGCTCCGACATTCCGGTGTCCCGCGGCAGCCGCACGAGTACTTCGACACTGAGCGCCACGCGAACATCATCGAGCGCCTCGCCTTCCGGGAGATGCCCGACGGGATCGTTCGCTCGGCCAGCCCCCTGTGGAACCCGAGCGACTACGGCGGTTACTTGGAGTGGGCGCTCAAGCAGGGTACGACCGAGAATGGTGTCTTTGGCGCGAAGCTGATGTGGGGCTATCTCGGCGACTTCGCGGATCTGCTGCGCACCATCGAGGGCATGGCCGACCTGCCCCTGCCGGCCGTGTTGGGACGCGCTTTTCCGGGCTTGCGCTACATCCAAATCACGCGTGAGGACAAAGTTCGCCAAGCGGTCTCGCTGTGGAAGGCGGTCCAGACCCAGGCTTGGCGCCAGGACGACCACACCGCCCCGGCCCGTGAGCCCGTCTTCTCGTTCCGGGCGATCAACTATCTCGTGCGCCTTCTCACCGCCCACGACGCCTCCTGGGACGCATACTTCCTGGGTCTGGGCCAGCCTCCGCAGCTGAAGGTGACATACGAGGAGCTGGCAGCCGATCCGAAGCCCGTCGTCCACCGTGTGCTCGAGCATCTCGGCATCCCGGCGCCCGAGCCGCTCGACCTAGGTGCACCGCGGCTTTCGGCCCAGGCCGACAAGCTCTCGGAGGACTGGGTGCGTCGTGTCCACGGTCACCTGAACGCCTTGGAACAGCCGGAGAGCGCTGTCGTCGTGGCGAGACCGAGCTAGCCGCCGGCGAGGCCGTCAGCCGGGAAGCTAGCCGCCGGCGGGGCCGTCAGCTGGGAAGCTAGCCGCCGGCGGGGTTAGGCCCAACAGATCGCGACCCGCCGTGACCCGCGGTAACGCTCTGCTCAGGACCAGTGCCGTCGCCGACGGACCCGTCTCTGGTGCCGGCCTCGCCCGCTAGCCCCTGGACGGTGCGCTCGAGTGCGGCGATTCGCGTTGCGAGTGCCTTCAGCGCGTCGGCGATCGGATCGGGCAGATGGACCCAGTCCGCATCGGGGCCCTCTGGTCGACGGCCCTCCACCCTCACAGGGTGGCCCGGATTTCCCACGACCGTCGAGTTGGACGGCACGTCGTGGACGACGACGGTGTTTGCGCCGATCTTTGATCCATGGCCCACCGTGATCGGCCCTAGCAGCTTTGCTCCGGACCCAACGGTCACGTTGTCCTGCACCGTCGGGTGACGTTTTCCCGTCTGAAAGCCCGTGCCGCCCAGCGTCACGCCCTGATACAGGGTGACGTTGTCGCCAATCTCGGCCGTTTCCCCGATCACCACACCCATCCCGTGATCGATGAAGAATCCTTGGCCGATCTCCGCCGCCGGATGGATCTCGATTCCCGTCGCCGAGCGCGCGACCGCGGCGATCACCCTCGGCACCAGCGGCACCGAGGCGCCGTGCAGCGTGTGGGCCAGACGGTGGGCCAAAACCGCGTGCACGCCGGGCCACGTCGCCAGGATCTCCAACCCAGCGACGTCTCGGGCGGCTGGATCGCGGCCGTGCGCCGCCGTGACGGCGCCGCGAATCTCAGCCGCGGCACGCCGGATTGGGCCCAGCCCGGACACTGACAAAGCGTAGCGAGGGCGCTCTCCCCGCTTCGGCCGCTGTCCCTGCTTTTGGGGCTGTCCTCGCGTGGGCGTATCCCCGCCTCACCGCAGTGCCCACGCGGACGGGGCACCCAAGTCACGGCGCGAAAAACGGCGTGGAGACGTAGCGCTCGCCCGAGTCCGGGAGGATCACGGCGATCCTCGCCCCGGCAGACTCCGGTCGCCGTGCCACCGCCAGCGCGGCCCATAGCGCCGCACCGCCGGAGATTCCCGCAAGGATCCCCTCCCGGCGCGCGAGCTGTCGAGCGGTTTCGATCGCGTCATCGTCCTCAACCGCAATCACTTCGTCGATGAGGTCGCGATTGAGTACCTCCGGCACGAATCCTGCCCCGATCCCCTGAATCTTGTGCGGCCCAGGCTGGCTCCCCGACAGCACGGCGGAGGCCTTGGGCTCGACGGCCACGACTTTGCATCCCGGTCGGCGCTCCTTGAGCACCTCCCCCACTCCGGTGATCGTGCCGCCGGTGCCAACGCCCGCGACGAACACATCGATGCGGCCGTCGAGGGCCTCCCACAGCTCCGGCCCTGTGGTGCGCCGGTGGATGTCAGGGTTGGCCGGATTGGAGAACTGGTCGGGAAGGAACACGTCCTCACGCGAAGCCAGGCGGCGGGCGGCAGCGACAGCCTCGGTCATCCCGCCGAGTGACTCGGTCACCTCAACTTCCGCTCCATAGAGCCGCAGCAAGCCCTCCCGCTCTCGACTCATGCCCTGCGGGAGCGTGAGCACGAGGTCGTAACCCTTGGCCGCGCATACGAATGCGAGCGCGATACCGGTGTTGCCGCTGGTCGCCTCGACGATCGTGGTCCTGCCGGGCTCGATCAGCCCGTCGCGCTCGGCGGCTTCGATCATCGAGACGCCGATCCGGTCCTTGACGCTACCGCCCGGATTGAAGGCCTCGAGCTTGGCGAAGAGCTCGACGCCCTCGACGCCCATCCTGGTCAACTCGACGATCGGCGTACGGCCGACGTGCTCGGCGATGTTCGTGGGAACTCGGCTCAACCACGCGAACCCTAGGAGATCGCGGCTGGCGCGAGACAACACCCCGGGCGAAGCGGTGTGCCCTGCGGCGAAATGAATCAGCTCACACGGTAGTTATCCCGAGACCGGCGGGACTGGTCCGATCGGATTTCAGGCGGTGGCGGTCGTCCTACGGGGCGCAGTAAGCGAACGCCGTGAGCTTCCCGGACACCGCGCTGAAGTTGATGGACCTCGCGGTCCATGCACGCTGGCCCGACCGATGCGAGGCGTTGTAGAAGAAGTCCGGGCCGGTGGCGTTCATCCAGTCGGGCTTCGGCGTCGTGGTGTAGCCGCCAGAGAGCAGCGTCTCGCCCCGGTGGCAGCGAGCCGTCGTCGAACCAGCGCCCGGATTAGACATGACCTTAGCCGGGATGGACTTCGAGCTCGAGCGCACCTTGACGCTCACGCCCCGCGTGCAATAGACAAAAGCCACGAGGTTGCCCGGAGGTTGGGCGAAGACTGACATCACCGTCCACCTACCGGCGCTCGTGGCGTAGTTCTTGTAGTTCGGAGAGTTGGCGTCGGTGGCGGACGGTGGGCCCATGACGTACCCGCCGGAGGCGACCCTCTCGCCGGACGCGCAGCGCGCCGAGGCGGTGGTGTTGACGCCTTGCCGCGAGACCCTCACCTTATGGATATGCCTTGAGAGTGAGAACTGACCGTTGGGAGCGCAGTAGGCATAAGTGGTGAGCGGCGGGGACTCGGGGTACAGGTGCACGGTCCAGCTATTCCCCTCGACGGCGCGAGAGACGATGGCGGAGCTGAAGTCGTGGCTCTTGAAACCCCCCGAAACAACGTGCTCGTTCGCGCCGCACTTGGCAGTGGCCACCAGCACCCCGGCCGAGTTCGGCGCCGTTGCAGTCACCGAGTGAGTCGTCAGCGCCACCGCGCTGCCCGGCGCGGCCAGCGCTGTGGTCATGCAGGCGACGGTGACCGCCCTTCCGCGCCACATCCTCCTTGCCATCACACTCGCCCCCTCTTGCTGTGCGCCACACAAGCGCGTCCCGGTACTGGTAACCGCGAACTTACCGCAACGAGGCCTCGTAAGCAAGGTCACCTACCTAACTAGCGTGCTCGCTGAGGCAATCGTGATGACTGGCGCCAGCGGCATCGCGGCTTGTGCAGCTACCGCGTCTAAAGCGGGCTTTCATCGGCAGATCGCGCTGCGCGAAAAATAAGCGCAGGTCGCCGCCATCCTGTTAGCCTCCCGGGAAACACCGAGTCCGGGGATCGGTGCAGTCATCACGGGTGTGGATGGTGGGTCTCGGCCCGGGACCCGGGGGCAACCGGCCGGGGTGTCGCTGTGCGCCTTTAGAGCGCGATAGGTGCCGCAGCGATCCAGACCTTCCCGGTTCACCTGGCGGTCAAGAAAGGCGAGGAGCTCGCGGTCAACACGACAGCTTCAGCAGCTCAAAGGGCGTAGACGGCTGCCTGATGCTGATCCAGGCCGTGATGAAGTCCTAGCGTCCTGGTGTTTTTTCTGTGACGGACCCCGGACCTTGTGGTCCGTCACGGCTAGCACAAGCAGACCACCGGCACCGGCGCGCTCGCGGACGGCGTGGCCGCATACTCCCTTAACACCAAGATCACCACCTTCAGCTACGGCAGCTCGGGACCACGTCTGAGGTGAGTTGCGGCATAACCCGAGCTGCCGCTTGATAGCGAGATGAAGGCGGCTTTTGTGGTCCCATTCGCGATCGCAAAAGCGAGCATGAGTTCCTCGGTGCCGCGCCACCGGGCTCGAAATGACACCATGTATGCCTCGGAATCCTGGTCGTGCCATACGTCGTCGGGCACGCCAGAGGTAAGCGAAGACCGGTGCTTGCGGTACGCGGGATGACGCTTAGCTTGTTTGACCGCTGCGCTGAGGATGTCGTCATCGGCCCAACTGGGCCGGGAATCGTCGCTTCAGGGATGACCTCTCGTCGCGATCAGCACGGTCCGTAGGTCGTAGCTCGTGCGCACGCAAGGCCAGAGTTCAGCGGAGCAATCTTGCTAAACGCAGCCGCGGTGAGGTCAAACTTGATTGTTTTGAAGCCTTTGCATCCAAAAGCGCTCATGCAGCGCACGCACGGGCCGCAGTCGGTTACGACGCACTTGACAGTTTTGCCGTTGCATTGGTTATGGATCGGCACGGTCGTGCCGCACTTCACGCTTGGCAGACGTGGATGCGTGCAGCAGCTCGCATCACACGTGTTTCCACCGCAATCCGCGTCGCATTCACCGGGTCCAGAGCAGTACTTCAGCCGTGGCCAAGCCATCTGGTTGTTGTTCGAGTTACAGCGTGGGCAGTCGCCGTCGCACGCCCCCATGGAGCAGTCAAACCAGCTCGTAATCCCGTAGTGGTAGTGACGGCAGCGAGCGTGCGACGATGCCTGCGTTGGTTCGCGCGAGGGAAGCGTAACCTCGGCGCCGCGGGACAGCGGCGCACCACGCGCCTCGAACACAAAAACACGTGTAGCGACGAAGGTTCCTCCTGCAAGGTCGCCGTAGCCGATCACATGCACCGCGTCGTTCGCACGAAGGTGGGAGGCTTCTCCCGTAACCACGCCGCCTCCCTGCTTTCCCAGCGTTGAGTTGGCTTGGACCCCAATCGGCATCTGCCGGCCGGGCCACCTTGAAAGTTCGACGACGAACTGCGAACGCTCTGCACTAAAGACCTTCGCCTGAAAACTCTGGATGTCTACCCAGGCGCGGGCGACGGCCAAGACGCCGCTGGCGCTAGGCAGCCCGCGCGCGCGGATATGGTCACCGGGCTCGAGCGGAAACTGGCCGTCCGTCCCCTTTTTCCAAACGACCGACCGATCGGCGACGCGAATCGTCTCTTTGGTCCCGCCAGCGACCCTCACCACAAACCCGCCAGCGCGCTTGCGGCTCAGTACGGCGCCAGCGACATATCCAGGGTCGTACCCAGCTGCCGGGTCACGAGACGCCTCAGCGTCAGCGACATCGGTCAGCTCGACGCTCGAAAACACCGTCGCACCGGCTCCGGCCGCAAACGCCTGACCAATCAGCGAGCGCCTCGTGACGTGCTGCACTGTCTCCTCTTCGAACGGATCCAAGAGCCTGCGGAGTTAGCTGACGGGCTAGCGCGGTGCGCTGCGCCACGACGGGCGACGCTTCGCCCCATGCGATCGACCGCCGATCGCAACTGGGTTCCCCGCTCGCCGGACACAGATGCCCGGCGACTCGGCTCGTATATCGAAAGCCGCAGGAGGGTATCAGCAAATCCCACGCTCGTGGCCTGAATCAGCGGCAGCCGAAGAAGAAGCCCGCGCCGAATCCCAGCAGCCCCACCGCGAAGGCCCCCGGCAGCAGCGCGCTCGTGAGCGCCGCTAAGAGGATCGAGATCGGCACGACCCAGGCGGGGTGGGCGGCCGCCGGCCTGCCGCCGGGGTGCGGCCGCACGAAGACAAGCGCGGGGATTCCCGTCACGAGCACGCACACGATCGCCGCCACCGTGAAGGTAAGGTCCCTGGAGTGACCGTGATAGCTGGTGAAGGCGACGATCGGACAGGCCCCGACGAAGACCAGACTGCTGATCGTGAAGTGTCTGCCGCGGGCTCGAATCACGGCGAGATTGACCCGTGTCGGCGGCCCCCCAGCTCGAATGCCCGGTGATCCGCTGAGCAACCTAGCCACCCGTCGGAGGGACGGCGGCGAGCACTTCTATCTCTACTCTGAGCTTGGGCCAAACCAGCGACGCAGGGGGCGTGCGGCTGACTGAGACAAATCTTTGTCTAGCGAGCGTGGCGGTCCGCCTAGGGTATGAGCGGGTCGCCCCCGCGCAACGATTTGATCTCCCGTGGGGCCGCGAGGTTGCTCTCAATCCATTCGGCGAGCGCATGGGCAGATCCAGCCATGGTCGCGCGCCAGGACTTGGCGGCCTCCTCGCTCGCGCTGTCGCTCACGTGCTTGACGACCCGAATCGGAACGCCAACTTGGTTGGCCACGGCGGCGAGCGCGTAGGCCTCCATGTCAACCAAGGCCGCTCGCTCTGCCAGACGCTTGCGCACTAATGGGTCGGGAA
>DASYAP010000106.1:0-3504 GCA_036501265.1 Solirubrobacteraceae bacterium
ACGTTCTCCAAGAGCGGCGTTCACTACAGCCAGACTCGCTACGGCGGAACAAGCCTCGCGTCGCCGCTGCTGGCGGGAATCGTGGCCGACATCAATCAGACCGCGGGACAGCCCACAGGGTTCCTCAACCCAGCGATCTACGAGCTGGATCGGACAACCCCGGGCGCCATTTGGGATGTCCTGAGCGAGCTCAACCTGCAGGCCAACTTCCGGCGCGATTTCGCGCGCGCGATCGTGCCGGGAGTGCCGGGCTTCTTCGAGCAGGTCCGCGAGCTGTACTGGCCTGGCCCCGAGGTTTACTGCGACGGGACCGGGAACTGCGCGCAACGGCAGAACACGCTGAAGGCCTTCAAGGGCTACGACAGCCTGACCGGCCTGGGAGCTCCAGGGAAGGACTTCATCGCAGCGGTAGCCGGGAAGTAATAAATGGGCAACGGCCGGGGCGCATGCGCCCCGGCCCCGCCCGGCACATGTGCCGGGCGTCCGGCCGGAACACGTTCCGGCCGGAACAGCTATTCATTCCGTCGCGATCGCGACCTCAGCCCAGGTCGGCTGGGCGGACCAGCCCGGTCAGCGCAGCGCCACCGGGGCCGAGCTTTTGCCACGGGCATCCAACGGCGAGGGTGGCCAGCGCACAGGTGGGGAACTTCTCCTGCACGCCCTCGAGCGCTGCGGTGCCAGCTCGTTCGCTCCCTTCAGGCGAGAGGCGCTGCGAGGCCAGCCACAGCACCAGGAGCTGGACGGTGGGGTTATGGCCGATGACCATGGCCGAGCCCGTCGACTCGGGAAGTTGTCGCAGTCTCTCCATCACCTCGCCGGCGGTCGCGCCGTAGAGCGCCGGCTCGACCAGCAGCTCGCCCGACGGCTTCACTAGGTCGTAGGTCTCGCGCGCCCGCCGCGCCGAGGAGCACAGCACGAGCGAGGGCTCGATCGCGGCCTCGCGCAGGTGGCGGGCGAGCGCCGCGGCCGCCTTGCGGCCCCGCGGCGCGAGCGGCCGCTCGTGATCTTCGAGGCGCGGCTCCTTCCAGCTCGACTTGGCGTGCCGAAGCACATAGAGCACGTGCGCGGGGCGGCCGGCGACCTCGTCCATCGGACGGTAGTCTCGCGCAAAGAGGCGAGAAGCCATCGGTGCTCTGGCGCAAGCGCGCTCGAGCCACTCGCTAGCATCGCCCCCGCCGCGGCGAGATAGCTCAGTTGGTAGAGCACACGACTGAAAATCGTGGTGTCCCCGGTTCGATTCCGGGTCTCGCCATTCGACAGAATCCCTTTACAGATCGGGCCCTTGGGCTCGCGTGTCAGCGAAACGCGCGGCGTTCGAAGGGCGGAGTGTGAACGGAAGTGCGAACACGCTTTTTACCGACGTCGTCGTGGGAGGGACCCTTTCCGCCCTGGGAGGGGCACCTGACGGTCCGCTGGCGTCCGGCAAAACCGCGCTCTTGCAGGGAGAACGCCAGGCCCAGCAGGCGCTAGAGGATGTCAAACGCACACCTGATGTGCGTCGGGAGTGCGTCGATGCGGAGATCTGAGCCTCGGCGGGCGCGCTACCCCACGCCCGCAATTTCCCGAGAAATTTTCTCCAGCTAGCGGCGCATACTCTTCACGCCAGCGCCTACGTGCGCTCGATAGTGCCGCACAGGAGGCGTATGGTTCGTCTTCGATGTACGCCGCTCAGCATCACTACGTGGCGCCCGAATGGGCGCAGACCCATGGCCATCTTGGGGCGTCCAAAACGGGGCAAAGCCATGTTCGTGGTCATGACGACTTGGGGTTGCTGCGTCAGGGAGTTCGTGTCGTGATGGAGCGCCCGTCATACGGACTCCATCTAGATGGAGACGATCTAGGGGAGGGTTGGAGCGTCACTCAGCAGCCCGACCCGGACGACATCAATCCCGATGGGACCAAGCCCAACGCACGCGGCGTCTGGAAGGCGGGGCGGATCAGGTATTAGCGGAGCCTCGCCCGAACGCTGACGGGCGGGAGTCCAACCTACGGACGCGCTTACGCCTTGCCCAGACGCAGCGGTCCGCGACTCGGCACATGTTGCTCGAGGCAAGGGTGCCGCTCTCGAGTGGGTGAGCAAGCGTCGCTCCTCTGGCTACGGTCGCTCTCCCGGCTCGAGCACTTCAATCATCCCGCACACGCCGGCGACTGCCGCCGCGTCCACGCGACACGAACGGCGCGTCCCGTGACCCTCGTGGCCGCGCATTTTGGACGCAAGGAGCAACAAGGCGTCGCGTTCGCTGACTGCTGCTCTGCTCATGGCTGCTTGCGGGGCCCTGCGCGGACGTCCGTTTACCGGGGGTCCGAGGTCCGATTTGAGCAAGCGCGCGGCCGTCTTCACGGCGACTGTTTGCTTAGCTCGTTTGAGCGACGCTGTCGCTCGTCACCGGCTGGTGCAAGTTACGGTCCAGACTCGCGCCTAGTTGTGCACTGCCCGGCGTGTTCAGTAGCCTCCCGTTCGCGGTGAGAACACTGCTCGGAGCCGAACGGGGCAGCGTGGTCTTGGTGCGGGTGCTCCCGCTCTTCAGCCGCGATAGCCCGCTCATTTCACTATCGGTCGGACCCTTCTCTCAGCGTACGAGAGCTACTAATCCCGCCCAAGCTAGACCGACGGCCGGCCCATCATTGGGCGTGGTTGACGCTTCGAGGTATCGGCCACGCTGAGAAGGCATGCTCGTGGCCAAGCGAACGGGGATCGCCCAGGCTTGAGAAAGTCGCCTGCCACCGTCACGCATTCTCCGCCACGTGCGACCACGTCGCCTTGTCATCGAGCACCTCCAGAGGGTTGAACCGGGCGCGGAAAATGCCGGGCCACACGATCAGTGTCAGTTGCCCATGTGGGTCCGTCAGCCATGTCCGGACAGTTCCGTCGACGACTGCGCCGACAGGATTCCCACCACCTTGGGCGAGGGTCCCGATGGTGCGGTGAGAAAGATGTGGTCCGCGGGGCTCCAGATCAAAGCTACGCCGAGCGGCCTGCTCGTCTGTCGCCATGCACAGGTGGTACGACAGTCTTCTCGCTCCAACTCGAGCCGATGCTTTGATCGAACAAGAGCGGTGGTGCGGCGCGCCGGCCGGACTGTTGGATCCGCCGGGTGAGTCTGAAGTCGACGTCACTCAGCTCTCGGTCGTCGGACGCGCTAGGCAGGGTGGCTGGCGCTCCGCTGGGCGAAGGAGCAGTTGACCTCCAGCGTGACCTGGCGCTTGTGAGGCAGCACCGGTCATTGCGACGCGTGACGACGGAGGGCAAGGATCGCCTTGATTTGCGGCACTTTGCGGGGCTGTTCTCATGGCGATCGCCTAATGCTTGTTTAGGGTGCTCCCGAGGACGTTTGGGCCAGGATTAGGCCACGCCTACCGTGGCAGTGCTGCCATCGTGACCATCGGGCGAGTCCAGCTCACTACTGCTCGCGCCGATCCTTGCCGCGAAACAAGGCGAAAGGAGCGGTAAGGCAACCGGCAAGCCTCCGCGGGACTTCATCATCCCTGGGCGCGCTCCGTCGC
>DASYAP010000107.1:0-11119 GCA_036501265.1 Solirubrobacteraceae bacterium
GACGACTTGAGAGACGTCGGCACTCTCCTGGAGGCGCTGCCGTACATCCGCGAGTTCCACGGAAGGACCGTCGTGATCAAATACGGCGGCGCGGCGATGACCGACTCGCGGTTGCGGGAGGAGTTCGCGCGCGACGTCGTCCTGCTCTCCTACGTCGGCATGAACCCGGTCGTCGTCCACGGTGGCGGTCCAGACATCACCGCCTACATGGAGCGGCTCGACCTCCCCGTGCGGTTCGTCGAGGGGCTGCGCGTTTCCGACGCGGAGACAGTCGAGATCGCAAAGATGGTCCTCGTCGGCAAGGTGAACAAGGACATCGTCCTGCGCCTGGGTCGCCACGGCCAGCCCGCTGTCGGACTGTGCGGAGACGATGGCCTGCTCTTCCGGGTGAGTCGCCAGACGTCGCCCGGCGGGCAGGACATCGGGTTCGTCGGGCGCATCGAGCACGTGGACGTGGACGTGGTCACCCACGTCGCCCGCGACTACATCCCGGTGATCGCGAGCGTCGGGGCCGACATCGACGGTCACTCTCACAACATAAACGCCGACGAGGCGGCCAGCGCCGTCGCCGCCGCCCTCGGAGCGTACAAGGTCATCTTCTTGACCGACGTGGCGGGCTGGCTGCGTGATCCCGACGACGCGCAGAGCGTGATCTCCGAGGCCGCGGCGCACGAGGTGGAGCGTGCGCTGGCCGATGCGGGAGTCTCGGGCGGGATGCGGCCCAAGCTGGCGGCGTGCCTTGAGGCGATCCACGGCGGCGTCCCGTGCGCGCACATCGTCGACGGGCGGGTCGAGCACTCGCTGCTGCTCGAGCTGTTCACCGACGCGGGGCAAGGAACCAAAATTGTCTGATCGGGCCGGCACATGTGCCGGCCCGCCCGCCGGAGCATGTTCCGGCGGGGACCGGCGCGCATGCGCGCCGGTCAACGAATTAGAAGATCTCGAGAGGCGCTACGCGGTCGCCGCCTACGCTCGCTTCCCGGTTCAGTTCGTGCGCGGGTCAGGAACACGACTGTGGGACTCGGACGGCAACGAGTACCTCGACTTCCTCGCCGGCATCTCGGTGGTCAACGTCGGCCACTGCCATCCGCGCGTGGTAGGGGCGGTTCGCGATCAGGTGGGTCGTCTCACTCACGCCTCAAACCTCTACTACTCAGAGCCCGCGCTGCGACTGTGCGAGCGACTCTCGGAAAGCTCGCTCGGCGGCAAGGTCTTTCTCACCAACTCTGGAGCCGAAGCCAACGAGGCGGCGCTCAAGCTCGTCCGCAAGGCCAGGCCGGGAGGCGATGTCGTGGTGCTCCAGGACGCCTTTCACGGCCGCACCTACGGGGCGCTCTCCGCCACTCCCCAGGAGTCAAAGCAGGCCCCTTTCGCGCCGCTGGTCCCCGGCTTCCGCGTGGTGCCCAAGGACCCCGACGCGCTCGCGCGAGCCGTTGACGAGCGTACCGCGGCGGTGCTGTTTGAGCCGATCCAGGGCGAGAGTGGCATCCATGTTCTTGACCAGGAGCTGCTTTCTGCCGCGCGCCAGGCGTGCGACGAAACCGGCGCCGCGCTTGTCTTCGACGAGATCCAGGCCGGCATGGGCAGAACCGGGACGCTGTGGGCGTATGAGCAAACCGGGGTCGTCCCCGACGCAATGACCTGCGCGAAGGCCCTTGGAGGCGGGCTCCCGCTCGGCGCGCTCGTCACCGGTCCGCGGCTGGCTGACGTGTTCGTGCCAGGCGATCACGGGTCGACGTTCGCGGGAGGACCGGTGGCATGCGCCGCAGCTCTCGTTGCGCTGGAAATCTGCTCGGAGCCGGACCTGCTCGGGCGGGTGCGGTTGTTGGGCGAGCGGCTCGCGGCGGGGGTAGGGGAGTTGCCCTATGTCCGCGCCGTGCGCGCTCGAGGACTGATGGTCGGGTGTGACCTGGCGCAGCGCTCTGCGCCCGAGCTGGTGAAACAAGTCCTGCTGGAGCAGCGGCTGGTGGTGGGCGCGACCGGGCCCGAGACCATCCGCCTCGAGCCGCCGCTCGTGCTCTCCGAGGAAGACGTGACGGAAGCCCTCCATCGGCTAGGTTCGCTCTGATGGCGGACCAATCGCCCATCGCCACGTACCTTGCGGATCCGGCGAGCGTCGGGCGCGTGCTCCTGCTCTACAGCGGCGGCCTCGACACGAGCGTGATGCTCAAGTGGATCCAGGAGCAGTACGGCGCCCCGGTGGTCGCTTTGACGGTCGATCTCGGCCAGCCCGGCGAGGACTATGAAGTGGTCAAGGGCAAGGCCCTGCAGCTCGGGGCGCTCGAGGCGCATGTGGTGGACGCGCGTGAAGAGTTCGTTCAGGAGTACGTGCTGCGAGCCATCATGGCCAACGCGATCTATGGCCAGGGATACCCGCTGTTCACCGCCCTGGGCAGACCGCTGATCGCGAAGCTTGCGGTTGCCTATGCCCGGCGGCTCGGGTGCGACACGATCGCGCACGGCTGTACCGGGAAGGGCAACGACCAGGTGCGGATCGAGGCCACGATCGCGACGTTGGCCCCCGAACTCAAAGTGATCGCGCCGGTGCGCAGCGGCCTGATGGGCCGCGAGGAGGAGATCGCGTACGCCCGTGAACGGGGGATCATGGTCAAGGGTGGCACCGAGAGCGTGCCCTACTCGATCGACGACAACCTCTGGGGACGCTCCAGCGAGGGCCGCTGGATCGAAGAGCTCGACCACCCGCCCGAGGAGGACGTCTTCCAGCTCGTGACCCCACCCGAGCGGGCTCCAGATGAGCCGGAGGTCGTCGACGTGGAGTTCGAGCGGGGGATCCCCGTCGCATTGGGCGGCGAGCGGCTGGGATTGGTCGAGCTATTCGAACGGGCGACCGCCATCGGCGCCCGCCACGGAGTGGGAATCGTCGATCACATCGAGGACCGGATCGTGGGGCTGAAGGTGCGCGACATCTATGAGGTGCCAGCAGCCGCGGTCGTGCTCTTGGCCCACCGCGAGCTCGAGCGCCTGGTCGGGACGATCCACCAGAACCAGCTAAAGCCGACGCTGGATCAGCGGTGGGCGTACCTGGTCTACGCCGGATTGTGGTGGGAGCCCCTGCGCGCAGACCTCGATGCCTACATGGAATCGGTCAACGAGCGAGTCACAGGAACGATCGGCGTGAAGCTCTACAAAGGCTCGGCCCGGGTGGTCACCCGGTCTTCGCCCAACGCCGTCTACGACGCGTCGCTGGCGACGTTCGCCGACTCCGGTGGCCTGTTCTCCCAGAACGCGGCACCCGGGTTCATCGAGCTGTGGTCGCTTCAATCCCGCATGGCGTGGCGAATGAGAGGCGAGGAAGATGGGTAGGCTCGAACGATGGGTTACAAGATTCTTGGATACATCATCTGGCACGGCGCGAAGCGGTACCTGCTCGGAGGCACTCGAAAGGCCAAGCGGGATCTCGTGATCGCGGGCGCCGGCCTCGGAGGCCTGTTGCTGGCGGGCGCCGGAGCTGCGGTGGCCGCCAAGCGCGGCGGCGACGAGTAGCCGACCGTTCGTAGGCGTCCGCGCCGTTCCGGCGCGGGCCCGACCCCGAGCCTCCGCCGAGGCCTGGGTCCGTGGTGGGCGCTCCCGGCAGCCGTCCGTCCGGGTCGGGCCTTACCGTCGCTGCCGTGAGCGATCCATTGGAAGCTCGGGGCACCGCCGCGGCGCATGTGGTGCAGGTGCCCGTGGATCTGGTCGAGTTCGAGGCGCGTCTGCTGGCGCTCGAGCGTCGATTACGCGAGCAGGACGCCCGCGATCAGCTCGTGCTCGACGTGGCGTCGGCTCTGCAGCGGCTGACCAAGGCGCTCGGTCCCCTCCTCGAGGTTGTCGGGCCGCTGGCCGAGTCGCAAGAGGCGGCGGCACGTACCGCCCCGGCGGCCATCTCGCGGCGGCCCATATCTCCGCCACCGCGTGTGCCATCGGTCGGTAACTCGTCGGCTGCTCAGAGCGGTGCGGTCGAGCCCGATCGGCTGGCCGCGGCCCAGGCCCGGCTGCGCGAGGAGGCGGCGCAACCGCCCCCCGTGGCGCAACCGCCCCCCGTGGCGCAACCGCCCGCCGTGGCGCAACCGCCCCCCGCCGCGCCGCCGGGTGATCCGCGCGCGCACGTGGGGGCTCCCATAGCGCCCGCTTTGGCCCCCGGGCGGCGCTCATGGCTGCTGCGGGCGCTCCGGCGGATGGTCGTCCAAAACCCCGACGCGGCCGGCCGGCTGCTGGTCTCGCTGCTGCCGGCCACCAGCCTCGCCCAGATCGAGCCAATCCCCCAGCTCCCGGGGCCGCCCGCGACCGTGGCCCGGGTCGTGGTGAAGGGCCGTCTTCGGCGCCGCCTCGGCTGGGAGATGACGCAGCTCCGCTGCGAGCTGACAACCGTCTCTGCGCTCGCGAAGCTGGTTCGGCTGCGCCTCTCGCCGACCCAGCTGCATACCGCCGGCATCCGGCTCGACGCGCCGGTTGCGCTCGCGCTCGCGGCGCACGCGATCGATCCCCTGTGGACGCTCGGTCACCGCTTCACGCTGGCTCATGTCGACGCGAGGGCCACGTACCTCGAGGTCCGAAATGGCCGGGCGCCAGCGCTGCGCGACGAGTCGCCCGCGGCCCTTGTACAGACGACGGTACGCTGCTTCGCCGACGCCGTGCTGCCCCTCTTTGCCGGGGAGTCAGGCGTGGTCGCGACGGTCGAGGGGGAGCGCCGGCCGCTCGAGCTCGTGCAGGGCTGGTTTCAGGACGCGACGAGCGCTTAGAGCGGGTTCCAGGGCCAGCTCCTGTCCGGAATGATCCCTATGCTCGGGCACCCTCAATGAGCACCGGCTGCGCGCACCTACACGTCCACTCCGAGTACTCGCTGCTCGACGGGGCGTGCAAAATCGATCAGCTTGCGGAGCGGGCTGCAGCCTTCGGGCAGCCCGCGCTCGCGCTCACCGATCACGGCGTCATGAACGGCGCTGTCGAGCTCTACACCGCCTGCCGCAAGCACGGGATAAAGCCCATCGTGGGCTGCGAGGTGTACCTGGTCGATGACCATCGTCGCCGGGTGCCGGGCAGGCTCGAGCAATTTCACCTGACCCTGCTGGCGTCGAGTCCCACGGGCTATCGCAACCTTGTCAAGCTCTCCTCCGCGGGCTTTATGGAGGGCTTTCAGCGCGGCAAGCCGACCGTCGACATCGAGCAGGTGGCTGCCCACAGCGAGGGCGTGATCGGGCTCACCGGCTGCCTGCAGTCGCGGCTTTGCCAGCACCTGCTTGCAGGGCGGTCTGGCGACGCACGCGCCCACGCAGAGCAGCTGCTTGAGTCCCTGGGGTCAGACAACGTCTATTTCGAGGTCCAGCGCAACGGCCTCGACGCTCAGGATCGTGTGAACGAGGGCGTTGTGCGCATCGCGCGCGAACTGGGCCGGCCGCTTGTGGGCACGGGCGACGTCCACTATCTGCGTCGGGAGGACTATCGCAACCACGCGGCGCTGCTGTGCGTGCAGACCAAGTCGACCCTCTCCCAGCCCAAGCTGAGCTTTGAGACCAACGAGTTCTACCTTCGCTCCAGCGACGAGATGGCCGGTGCGTTTGAAGAGTGGCCCGAAGCGCTCGCATCGACCGTTGAGATCGCAGAGCGGTGCAACGTCGAGCTCGAGCTCGGCCAGCAACTGATCCCGCGCTACCCGACGCCCGACGGCCTCTCCGAGCGCGAATACCTGCGCACGCTGGTATCCGCGGGGCTGCGTTCGCGCTACGGCGATCCGCCGCCCGAGGAGGCGGTGAAGCGGGCCGAGTACGAGCTCTCGGTCGTCGACCGCATGGGGTACTCCGCCTACTTTCTGATCGTGTGGGACTTCGTCAAGTACGCCAAGGATTCAGGAATCGCGGTGGGCCCGGGCCGGGGATCAGCGGCGGGCTCGATCGTGGCCTACAGCTTGCGAGTCACCGACGTGGATCCCCTGCGCTATGGGCTTCTGTTCGAGCGCTTCCTGAACCCCGAGCGCGTGTCCATGCCCGACATCGACATCGACTTCTCGGTCCGCGGCCGGGAGCGCGTAATCCGCTACGTGACCGAGAAGTACGGCAGGGAGTCGGTGGCTCAGATCGTCACCTTCGGCAAGATGTTCCCTCGCGCAGCCACCCGGGACTCCGCTCGCGTGCTGGGCCACGAGTACGCCCTCGGCGACCGCCTGGCCAAGCTGATTCCCGACCCCGTGATGGGTCGGCCTCCCAGCTTCCAAGAGTGCCTCAAGCCGGGCCAGCCGCTGCGCGCCGAGGTCGACCGGGACGGGACCGCCCAGCAGATCGTCGAGGTGGCCCAGGGGCTCGAGGGGATCGTGCGCAACTCTTCCATCCACGCCGCTGCGGTGGTGATCGCCGACCGGCCGCTGACGGAAATCGCGCCGCTACAGATCGCCGAGGCTGGGGTGGACGAGCGGGGCGAAAAGGTCTACCGCACGGTGACCCAGTTCACGATGAAGCCGATCGAGGAGATCGGGCTGTTGAAGATGGACTTCCTGGGGCTACGCAACCTTGACGTGATCGAGGACGCGCTGGACATCATCGAGCGGTCCACCGGGGAGCGCCCGGACATGACGACGCTCCCCCTCGACGATTCAAAGACGTACGAGATGATGGCCCGGGGCGACTCGGTTGGCGTGTTTCAGTTTGAGTCCGAGGGGATGAGGGAGACGCTCAGGCGGATCAAGCCCTCCGAACTGGAACACCTGATCGCGCTCAACGCGCTGTATCGGCCCGGGCCCATGGAGCAGATCCCCACTTACACGCGGGCCAAGCACAACCCCGAGACGGTCAGCTACGCCGACGAGCGGCTCCGGCCGATCCTGGAGGCCACCAACGGGGTGACCGTCTACCAGGAGCAGGCCATGCAGATCGCCAAGGAGATCGCCGGGTTCACCGGGGCCAAAGCAGACAACCTGCGCGCGGCCATCGGCAAGAAGAACCGCGAGGCCATGGCTCGCTTGAAGCCTGAGTTCTTCGAGGGCTGCCGGGCCTCGGGCACGTCCGAGCAGGTGATCGAACAGCTGTGGACCACAAATGAGCGGTCGGCCGATTACTCGTTCAACAAGTCGCATTCGGCTTGTTACGCGCTCATCGCCTACCGCACGGCCTGGCTGAAGGCCAACTACCCGGCCGAGTACATGGCGGCGCTGATCTCGTCTGTCATGGACACAAAGGACAAGGTCCCGTTCTTCGCCGCCCAGGCCGAGCAGATGGGCATCGCGATCCTGCCCCCCGACGTCAACCTCTCGGACCACAAGTTCGTGGTGGTCGAGGGCAATATCCGGTTTGGGCTGGACGCGGTAAAGGGCGTCGGCTACGCCGCGGTTGAGGCAATCAAGCGAGCGCGCGAGGAAGGTGGGCCGTTCCGCGACCTTTACGACTTCTGCGCCCGCGTGGATTGCCGCTCAGTCAATAAGAAGGCGATCGAGGCGCTCATCAAGTGTGGGGCCTTCGGGTCCACCGGTGCGGCGCGCAAGGGCATGCTGGCGGTACTGGAGCAGGCTCAGTCGGCCGGACAGAAGGCCCAGCAGGACGCGCAGATCGGACAGGGGTCCTTTTTCGACCCGGGTGGAACTGGCGGAGCGGATGACGGGCCGCGGAGGATCGATCTGCCCGCGCACCCGCCGATCCCCTCCGAGGAGTTCGATCGAGCCCAACTGCTGGCCGCCGAAAAGGAGGCGATCGGCCTCTTCCTCTCCACCCATCCGCTCAAAGAGGTGGGTCCCGCTCTGCGGCAGCGCGTTGATTGCTCGCTGGCGGAGGTTGCATCGCGACGAGATGGCGAGTGGGTGACGGCTGGCGGCATCGTGACCGAGGCCAAGCGGATCAGAACGAAGAAGGGCGACTGGATGATGTTCGCCACACTCGATGACCTCGACGCCTCGGTAGAGCTGATCGTGTTCGGAGGGGCGCTCGAGTCCTCGGACGGGGCCCTGGTCCCGGACACGATCGTGCTAGTACGCGGCCGGGTCGACCACAAGGACCGGGAGAAGACCTGCTTGATCGTCCAGCAGATTGAGCGCTTCGAGCCCAGTTCGGAGACGATCCTGGCTGCGGCCGCCGCTCAGGCCAGGCGCGCCACCCCGCCGCAGGCCCTGCGGCTGCACCTCGACACCACGGTGCTTCCGGCCGCTTTGCTCGGCGAATTGAAAGAGCTGATCTCGGGCCACCGCGGAGAGGCGGACCTGGTGCTTGAGCTCGAGACGTCCGCCGGACGGCGCCGCCTCAAGCTGGGGCCGGAATTTCGCGTGGAGCGCTGCGCCACGCTCCAGGCAGAACTGCGCGCCCTCTTCGGCGAGGCGATCCTGAACGGTGATGACGCCGATCGGCGCGCCGAGAGCGCGCAGGCTGCGGGGACCACGTCCGCAGCCGCTTAGGCTGAGGGACCAGGCTCTTTAGGAGCCGCTCTTCTCGCCGACCCAGGGACCTCGCCAGCCCCCAAAACCCGTGGCGACAGCCTTTGCCTCTTCGGGGCCCCAGGAGCCTGCCGGGTAGGGGTGAACGAGGGGCGGCGAATCCAGGAGCGGCTCGAGGATCCGCCAGGACTGCTCGACGTTGTCCTGGCGCGTGAAATGCGAGCTGTCGCCCTCGAGCGCAGCGTGGAGGAGCACCTCGTAGGCCGTGGGGCTCTTGACGCCCGCACGCTCAAAGTCGAGATCCAGCTCGAGCTCGCTTGCCCCCTCTTTGTCGGCGCGGAACACGTCGACCGCGAAGCGGATCCCCGTCACCGGGTCGATTCTGACCACGATCTGACTCGGCTCGGGCTTCCGGCTCCCGCTCGATATGAAGTGCAAGCTCGGGGGACGCTTGAACACGAGGCGGATCTCGGTGTCCTTGACGGGGAGCCGCTTGCCGGTGCGGATCAGGAACGGCACGCCCGCCCAGCGCCAATTGTCGACCTCGAGACGGAGGGCCGCAAACGTCTCGGTCTGGGACTCCGCGGCCACGCCGGTGATCTCACGGTAGCCCTCGTACTGCCCGCGCACATAGTGCTTGGGGTTCGCGGGGGGCATGGCGCGGAACACCGCGAGCTTTGAATCCTTCTGCGTGTCAGGATCCGTGCCCGCGGGTGCCTCCATGGCCGCCGCCGCCAACACTTGGAGGAGGTGGTTGACGACCACGTCTCGCAGCGCTCCAACGGGGTCGTAAAAGTGCCCGCGGTCCTCCACGCCGACGTCCTCGGCCATGGTGATCTGGACCGAGCCAAGGTAGTTGCGATTCCACACCGGCTCGAGCATGGAGTTGGCGAAGCGCAGGTAGAGGATCTCTTCCAGCCCGATCTTTCCCAGGAAGTGGTCGATGCGGTAGATCTGCGGTTCGTCCACGTAGCGGTGCAGTTCCGCGGCCAGGGCACGGGCCGACTCGAGGTCGTGCCCGAACGGCTTCTCGACCACGACCCGGCGGGCACCGCCAACGAGCCCGGCGCCGGCCAACCCCTTCACCACGGTGGCAAACAGGGAGGGAGGTATCTCGAGGTAGAAGACCGGGTTGCGAGCGTCGCCGAGCGCGTGCGCGACTCGCTTGTAGGTCTGCTGGTCGGCGAAGTCGCCCGAGACGTACTCGAGTCGCTTTGCGAAGCGGTCGAACTCACCTTCGTCGACCTGCTCGCCGGTGGCGGCGATTGAGTCCCGGGCGTGGTCTCGCAAATGGTCAGTTGTCCAGTCGTCGGCCGCGACGCCGACGACCGGACACTCGAGCCGACCATGGCACGTGAGCCGGTAGAGCGCTTGGAAGGTTTGCTTTTTCGCCAGGTCGCCGGTGATTCCGAAAACGACCAGCGCGTCTGCTTTCCGCGGGGCGTCGCTCATCGCGGCGGGACGCTACCGCTTCCGCGATTTGCGCGAGGCGGATCGATTGCCGGATCGTCTCGACGCGGACCGCTTCCGCGCCGAGAGGCCGCGCTTGCGCAGCTTGAATGCGAGTGCCACGTCTTCGGCGCTCGGTGCCCCGTCACGCCCGGTCTCGAGCACGCACGGGAGCTTTTCGAAACGCGGCTCGGAAAGAAAGACCGCGCAGCCTCGCTCACCGAGCTGCCCCTCTCCGAGCAGGGCGTGGCGATCGCGGTTGGACCCGTAGGGGGTCATGGAGTCGTTGACGTGAAGCGATTTCAGGCGCTTGAGGCCCACGACGCGATCGCAGTCGTCGAGCGTGTCGCGTAGTCCCTGCGTGGTGCTGATGTCGTACCCGGAGGCATAGAGGTGGCAGGAATCCAGGCACATCCCCAAGCGGCTGTCGCCGCCGGCCGCGTCGAAAAGTGCCTCGAGCTCTTCGAACGAGCGGCCCAGCGTGCCTCCAGCTCCCGCCGTGTCCTCCAGATGCAGCTGGCAGCGCTCCGATTCTTTGAGCGCCTCGCTGATCACCTTGCCGGCGCGCTTGATCGCCTTCGGTACCTCCCCCTTCTTGGCGGAGCCGGGGTGCAGCACGACGCCGGCCGCCCCAATCGCGTCCCCCACCCGCAGCGATTGGATCAAGGAGCGCAAGGACTTCTGCCGGATCTCGCGGTCCTCCGAAGCGCAGTTGAGGAGATAGACGGCATGGATGAGTACCGCCTTGATCGGGCTGCGTCCGAGCGCCTCGCGGAAGGAAGCGAAGTCCTCCTCGCCGTAGGCGGTGGGGCGCCACATGCGCGGCGACTGGTTGAAGATCTGGATCGCCTCGGCGCCGCGCTCGGCCCCCCGGCCAACGGCCTTCTCCAGGCCGCCACTCTGGGAGACGTGAGCGCCGATTAGCATCTTTTTTTGGAAGAGACCTTCATGCGCGTTCGCTTTGCACCATCCCCGACGGGGGCGCTACACATCGGCGGCGCCCGCACCGCCCTGTACAACTGGCTGCTGGCCCGGGGACAGGGAGGCGCGCTCGTGCTGCGAATCGAAGATACAGACCGCGCGCGTTCGACACCCGAAAACGTGTCCCAGATCCTCGACGCGCTCGAGTGGTTGAACCTCGACTGGGACGAGGGGCCGATATTTCAATCGCAGCGGGCCGAGCGCCACGCGGAGGTCGTTCAACGCCTGCTCGAGGCCGGCCACGCCTACCGCTCGAACGCGACCGTGGATGACGTCAGGGCCTACAAGCAGCGGCACGGGAACCAGCGCGGCTTTCGCGGCCAGTCCGAGGAGAACGGCGCG
>DASYAP010000108.1:0-13674 GCA_036501265.1 Solirubrobacteraceae bacterium
CCCGTGGACCATCAGTCCGGCCCCGCGGCACCGCCCCCCGGCTGGTCCACGGTGCAGATGCCTGAGCGCGCCAGCTTGGGTTTGAGCTCGTCCAAGGTGAACACCTCATCGGGGTCGAAGCACCCGCCCCTTCGCGGCTCCTCGAGCAGGTTCTCAGCGAACATCACCGTGCATTGCGCGCCGTGCGCATAATGGCCTGCGCACTCCAAGGTTCGCGCGGCGAGGCGGCGCCCGCGTAGCTTCGCCGCGATCCAGTGCGCGACGGGCTCGCGGCTTGCGCGACCACCGGCCGGCGTCGGTGTGACCGCGAGGCATCCCGCCGAGGAAGTCGATCCGCCGGCCCTGTTTTGCGCCAGTAGACAGTGTTGAGCCGCAGGCTCGGCCAGCCGCACGTAGACGCGAACCACACGCCCCTCGGCCACGCCGCCGAGCCAGCCCGCATCGTCCTCAGAAAAGCCCACGCAATCGCTCTCGCCGAAGGGCTCAGGCAGCGGTACCACGGCGGTCCGGTGCCGCGGAAGCACTCTCAGCCCGTGGTCAACGAAAGCAGCACCGGCCGGCCCGCGCGTCGAGAGCACGGAGATCGTGAGCACGAGCTCGAGCTCGTCGGTCTCTGGGTGGGCGCGCAAGAGGTCGGCCGCGACCAGATTGCTCACGCCGGGCACGAACCCGGCGTTGAGGATCACCGTGCCCCGTGCCCCGCCGGCAACCGCACGCAGCGCACGACTGGCCGCGGCCGGCAGCGCCGAAGTATTGATCAGCGCACCTCCGTATTCGAGCACCGCGCGCTCGATCAGCAGGTCGGAGTGAGGTACCACGTTGATGATCAGCTCGTGGTCGCGGGCTGCCGCGCCGACCGAGTCGATCCGGTCGAGCGAGACGCCGACATCTCCGTCCGCGACAGGCGCCCTGGTCCCTCGCCGGACCTCCCACCCCGACGTCTGAAACGCGTGCACGGTTAGCCGCCCCAGCTCGCCGCGTGCCCCGACGATCAGGACGCGGTTGGCTCTTCTTGTTTGCACGCCGTCGGCATTCGTTGCTTTCAGACGCGACGCTATGTCCGCTGGCGCGCGATAGGAAGGACCAATCCGCCGCCCGGCCGGCAGACCATGGCCGCGTTAGCACCCGGCCGCCTGAGCGAGCTCACGGATGGCGGTGGGGATCGCCTGCTCGGTTATGAGCCCGTACCCCAGCAGCAGGGCGGGAGGACGCGGTCCCACCACGGCACAGTCGCGATGCAGCGTGTGGATCGCCACTCCGCGGCTGGCGGCGGCGGCGCTGATGGCGGCTTCATCAGCCGTATCCGGGAGCCACGCGATCAGGTGAAGACCGGCCGACGCTCCGCCCACGCGTGCGTCTGGCAGCCACCGTTCGAGCGCCTCGATGAGAATGTTGCGGCGCGCGTGGTAGCGACGGCGCGTTCGTCGCAGGTGGCGGTCGATCTCGCCCCGCTCGAGGAGCGAGGCGTAAGCGGCCTGCGTCAGCACCGACGGCATCGCCCGGGTTACCGCGTGCTGAGCGCTCAACTCGCCTACGAGATGACTGGGCGCCAGCAGCCAACCCAGCCGGAGGCCGGGCGCAAGCGTCTTGCTGACCGATCCCACGTACGCCACACAGTCGGGGGCGAGGCCCTGCAGGGAGGCGATCGGCTCGCGGTCATAGCGGTACTCGGCGTCGTAGTCGTCCTCGACGATCAGCGCTCCCCGGCGCCGTGCCCAGGCGATCAGCTCGGCGCGCCTGGAAGGGGTCAGGACCACGCCTGTCGGGTACTGGTGAGCCGGCGAGAGCACGACCGCATCGAGCCCTTTGCCTTCGAGCTCGCCGACCTTTAGCCCGTATCGGTCGACAGGGACGGCGACCGGCTCGAGCGCGGCCTGGGTAATCGTGTTGGGGATCGCCGCCCAGGCGGGGTCTTCAACGGCCACGCGCCTGGCCCCTCGCTCGCGGATGGTCTGCCACAGGATCTCCATCCCGTGCGCCGCCCCGGATGTGACGGACATCCGGTCGGGATCGGCCACGATTGCCCGGACGCGGCCCAGGTAATCGCTCAGCGCGACCCGCAGTTGACGGAGGCCGCGGCGCGATCCGTAGCCAAATGCGGCGTCGGGCAGCTCGCGCAGCGCGGCTGTGACCGTTCCTTGCCAAGCCCGCCGTGGAAAGAACGAGAGGTCCGGCACGCCGCTTCGTAGCTCGTACCGCACCCAGCGGGTTACCGGGGCGACCGCCCGGGCGGCGGGTGGTTGCTGCGCGAGCCCGTCGGCGACACGGGTGCCGTCGCCGGCGCGCGCCACCAGGTAGCCCTCGGCCACCAGCTGTGAATACGCCTCCACGACCACGCCGCGTGACACGTCGATCTCAGTGGCGAGCAGCCGGCTGGGAGGGAGTCGCGCCCCGGCGCGCAACCGACCGCTCCGGATGGAGTCGCGCAGCTGCCGCTCGAGTTGCGCCCGCATTGGCGCCGCTCGGTCCAAGACAAGATGGATATCGATCGGCCGAATCCAACCACATACTCGGTCCGGATCCATCGGCGATCGCCAGACAAGTTGGTCTTGCCCCCGACCCGCGAATTGGATCTTCCCGATAGGCCATTTGCGACCTACGGTGCTCGACATCGGCGACGAAACGATTTAGGAGACCACGATGACCGAGACTTATTTCGGGACCGAGCAGCAGGAGAAGCTCGCACGGCTACGCGCCGAACTCGGCGACGAGGCGATCAGCCGCGCGGAAGCCGAGTGGGCTGAGCTCATCGAAGCCGTCAAAACGGAACGTGCGGCTAGCACGCCGCCGACCGATGCCCGCATGCTCGAATTGGCAGGGCGCTGGCGCGCCCTGCTCCACCAGTTCACGGGCGGCCACCCCGGAATCCGCCGCTCGCTGGCCACCATGTACCGAGAGGAAGGACCCTGGCGGGCCTCGCGAGGGATGGTCGACTCGGAGCTGATGCGCTACGTCGGCCGCGCACTCGCTGCCCTCACGGGCACGGTCGATGGCTAGCCGTTCGTGAAGGGCTTGTATCCCCGGCAGGGCTCGTTGCGCAGGCTCGGACAGGGCGGGAGCGCCGTGGGCACGGCGACGCCTGGCACAACCGGAAGGATGAGACTCGAGGGCATCTTCTTAGAGAAGGCGACGGACATGTTCGCCGTGCCCTTCGGCTCGGTCTGGCCGAACGACCAAACGGGTTGTGTGCCGTTCGGCGCGGCAATCGTCAGGCGAATGCGCGAGCCCTTGCGGTAGGCGTGTCCCTCGAAGTAGAGCGGGATCACGAGCTCAACGAAGCGCCCCTTGGGCATGGGTGAGACGTCCGAGGGTTTCATGCTCGGGATGGGCTCGAGCAGAGTGCTCTTCTGATCGAGCAGGTTGTTCGTGCCGGTGGCGAGCTTTCGCTCGTCGGCTCGCAGCCAGCCGTCCTGCACAAATGTCTCCTTGCCGTCTGGACGCACTTCGCTGACCGTCGCCTGGACGTCGACGTTGGGCGCCGAGGAGCGGACCCAGACGTGTACCGCGCCGCCCCCGATCACTGTGGTGTTTTGTGTGAGCGGCGCCGAGACGTAAGAGACGGCCGTGCCGGACGGATTCTGCTTCCACTTCCATTTCCATCCGGATGCGTTACCCCATAGGCCGCCAGCCTCGGTGTAATGGCCGTAGTCGGTGAGCGGTAGGGCCTTCGCGTTGGACGTGTATGAGTTGGTGCCCCCAGTCGCGGGTGCACTGGCGCCGAGCGTCCCGCCAGGGCCGAAGTACCAGAAGTCCGCCTCGGTGCCAGGGATGGGGAACGATTTGAACGACTGGATGAAGGCGGGATAGGGATCGCCGGCCGTCGTCGTGTTGGTGACCGGGTCGGGGCCGGCGCCGTTATCGAACAGGACCCGGATCTCGGGAAGCTTCTTGAAGGCGGCCAGGGCGTCGGCGTACGTCAGCTGGGTCTGGATCGGATCGAGCGGCAGGTTGAGTGCCGATATCCCCATCGCCTCCTGGTAGATCACGGGGGCCGCGGCGTGGACCACGGATGCGAGCTCAGCGGGGTTTCGGTGGGCCACGAACAACTGCAGGAAGTCGAACCAGCGGTCGAACGTGTAAGGGTCCAGCGAGTCGATGTGGGGACCGTTGGTGAAGCTGAACCACTTCAGCTTCGTGCCGGTGAAGTGCTGCGCGAGATCGGGGCAGTGCCCGCCGGTCTGCTCGTCCTCCCACTGACAAGCCATGAAAGTGGGGACCTTGATCTTGTGCACGAATGTGATGGGGTCGAGCGGGTTGGCGGTCTTGGGCTTGTACAGGCTGTTGGCGCGGATCTTGGCCATGAGGTTCGTGGCCTCGCCGTGGAGGACCTGGTTGTGCTTGCAGGTCTTGTCGCCATTCTGGATCTGTTGATAGGCATAGGGCTGACCGCTGTGCGGCCCAGCCGGCCTCGCGTCGTGCTGTCGTTGCCTCGCCCACGCGACCGCGAAACCCGTGTTGAGGATTCCGCCCGGGTAGAGAGTCGTGGCCGTCGCGTCGATCGTCGAAAGAGGCGAGATCGCCGCCAAAGATGGGGGGTCGAGCTGGGCGGTGAACAGCTGGCTGATGCCCCCGTAGGAGATTCCCATCATCCCGACCTTATGGTGCAGCACCCACGATTGGTGGGCGATCGTCTGAATCACGTCGTAGCCGTCAAGGTTCTGGAGCGGCTCGAAATAGTCAAACGCTCCGCCCGAGCACCCGGTCCCGCGCATGTTCACGTCGACGACCGCGAAGCCCATGATGTTGGCGAGTATCGCGATGCCGTTGACGGGGCCGGACGGATCGGCGTACGCATAGCCCGAGTACTCGATCAGGGTCGGCCAGGGCGGGCTGACCTTGGGCAGCGGCGGCAGTCCCGGCTCGCCCGCGGGTGACGTCGGCGGGTGGACATCGATGGCCAACTTGGTGCCGTCGCGCGTGGTCAGATACTGATACCCCTGCTCCTTGATCTTCTGCTTATAGACGCCGGGGTCCCAGGGCTTTCCGGCGTCCGAGTGGACCGTGAGCGGGCCGGACTCGGCTCCGTTCGACGCCAGGCGCACGCGATAGCCACTTCCGGCTCGCACATTGCGGAAGAGCAGCCCGCCCAGACCGTCGGCAGCCTGTGTAAGTACGGTCTTCCCGCCAGCGTCGATCAGTGCGACACGCGCCCGCGGGGCAAGCCCAGTCACGTAGACCTGCTCGGCGCTGCCGTGAGCGCTGAAGGACGGCTTGGCCTTCTGAGTGCTGCGCGCCGAGGCACCCGCAGGAATGATCAGCGCGAGCGCCAGAGCCGCCATCGCCGTTAGTACGACGAACGCTCGAGCACGATGACGCTCGGCCCCGGCACTCAGCACGGCGCAAACCCTTTCATATCTCGCCTGGCTGTGCATCAGATAACCGAATGCCCTTCTCTCGCGGCACCGTGCTTGTGTGATATAGCTAGGCACCGAATGTTTCGGAGCCTAAATACATCCGGACCAGACGGTCAGAGTGGCTGACGCGCGGGACCGCATCGAGGCCCACGTCTGGCGGATCAGCCTCGTCGTGGTGATCGGCGCGATCATGTCGATCCTCGATACCACGATCGTAAACGTGGCGCTCGCCACGCTAAGCCGCGACCTGCACGCGTCGATCGCGCAGATCCAATGGGTCGTGACCGGCTACATGCTCGCGCTGGCCGCGGTCATACCCGTCAGCGGCTGGGCCGCCGAGCGCTTCGGAGCCAAACGGGTTTACCTGGTGTCGATCGTGCTCTTCACGGCCGGCTCGATGCTCTGCGGCATCGCCACCGACATCAATCAGCTGGTGATCTTCCGCGTCATCCAGGGCGTGGGTGGCGGCATGATTCTGCCGGTTGGTCAGATGATCATGGCGGCGACGGCCGGTCCCAAGCGGATGGGCCGGGTGATGAGCATCGTGGCTGTCCCGGCCATGCTCGCTCCGGTCCTCGGGCCAACGATCGGCGGAATCATTCTGCAGACCGCCTCTTGGCGGTGGATCTTCTTCGTCAACGTCCCGATCGGCGTGATCGCCGTGATCTCGGGGCTGCGCACCCTGCCCGCCGCCGAGGTGGGGGCGCGCCGCGCGCTCGATTTCCGTGGCCTGGCGCTCATGGTCACCGGCCTGCCGCTGCTCACCTATGGGCTCGCGGAGATCGGCACGACCGGCTCGTTCACCTCGCTCAAGGTGATCCTGCCCTGCTTCTTTGGGCTCGCGCTGATCGCACTGTTCGCGCTACACGCGCTGAACGTACGCAACCCGCTCCTCAATCTGAGGCTCTACAGGCGGCCCACGTTCTCGTCTGCTTCGATCACGATGTTCCTGCTCGGCGCGGCGCTGTTCGGCGGGATGATCCTGGTGCCGCTCTACTGGCAGGAGATCCGCCACGAAAGCGTGATCGACACCGGCCTGCTCGTCGGACCGCAGGGTCTGGGCGCCGCGCTGGTCATGCCGCTGGCCGGCAGGCTCGCGGATCGCATGGGCGGCGGGCCACTCGCACTGTTCGGCGTTCTGCTGACGACGGTGGCCACGGTCCCCTTCGGGCTGATCGCCGCCCACACCTCAATCGCGTGGCTCTCCGTGGCGATGTTCGTGCGCGGGATGGGGATCGGGTTTGCCTTCATGCCCGCGATGACCGCCGCGTTCGCCGCGCTCGATCGCTCAGAGCTAGCCGACGCCACACCCCAGCTGAACGTCCTCCAACGGGTGGGCGGTTCGCTGGGAACGGCTGTGCTGGCCGTCGTGTTGCAGCGCGCGCTGGTCGGCGCCCACACGGTCACGGCGGCGGCTTCGGCATACGGCACGGCGTTCTGGGCGGCGACAGCCCTGACGGCAGTGGCGGTCGTGCCCTGCATCATCCTCATGCGGGCCGAGCGCGCTGCACGCGCCACGCGGCGGCAGGAGGAGCTGCCAGATAGCGAGGCCGCGATGGAGGTTGCGGCCGCGTGACCGTCCGTACGCCAACCCGCAGTGAGTCACTTCAGGCTTTTGGGCGCGCCTTCAAGGCCGCCAACGCGGCCCTGCGCCGCATGCGGGGACGCGAGACCCACCATCCTGGCGAGCTCAGCTATGCCCAATACGGTCTGCTATTCGGTTTGTGCGACGGGGTTCCGCGATCGTTGCGGGAGCTGGCCATAGCCGCAGACGTCTCCCCGGCGACGGCGGCCGAGATGCTCGATTCCCTGGCGGCGGCGGGTCTTGTGGAGCGGATGCGCTCAGTGGAAGACAAGCGGGTGGTGCTCACCTCGCTCACCGAGAGGGGTCACGCCTTGATCGACGAGCGCCGAGTTCGCTATGAGCGACGCTGGCGCTCAGCGCTCAAGCAGTTCAGCGATGAGGAACTGCTCGCTGCCGCCGCTGTGCTCGACCGCGTCCGCGGGATGTTCGATGAGCTGGCTGGGGAGGAGTGAGCGCACCCCGCGCGCGGGCGACCGAGTCACACTGCGCGCCCGCACATCCTCGCCGAGCGGTCTACGTTGGGAATGAGCAGCAGAACATCTTGGCCGTCGATGTCGAAGGCCACGTGCACGCCGACGCTTCCGTCCTCGTCCGGGTCGTCGTAGTAGCCGACCAGCGTCCCAGGCTGAGCGCCGGCCCGCTGGAGGTGTTCCGGGAGCTTTGGCCCAAGCGACAGGAAGACTGGCCCGGTGTGCTGAGGGTCAAGTGCCTCGGCCTTGCCCCTCATCTCCGCGATGCGAAGCGGTTGGGTCTGCTTGAGGACTACATCCTGCTGATTCACGACGTTGCTCCCTTCGATTGCTCGGAGGTGCGCCTCGACGCGGCGCAGGCGGGCTTGCTCCTCGCCGACGCTTTGCTCGAGCTGGGCTCTGCGAAGACGCAGCATCCCGGGGAGCTGCTCGAGCGGCGGCTCACCGTCGAGCAGTCCGCCGACCTGCTCAAGCGTGAAGCCCAAGTCACGCAACGCCAACAGCCGGTGAAGGCGGGTGAGCTGGTGCACGCCGTACGAGCGGTAACTCGTATCCGGGTCGACGCGTTCAGGCCTGAGCAGCCCCAGCTGGTCGTAGTGGCGGAGCATCCTCGGCGAGACCTGCCCGAGCCTGGCGAACTCTCCGATGTTCAACATGACGATCGGAGTGATACGGCCTCACACGGTGTGAAAGTCAAGGCTTCTCCATGAGAAATTGTTGGAGAAGCTCGAAGGTGGAGGAGCTGGGCCGCGATGGTAGGTCGCGCTAGGTCAGGAGAGACCCACCACTGTCCACCGCGTGGGTGGAGCGGCCAAATGCCTCTGCCCCCGGCCTCAGCTCCGGGGCAACGATACACCTGAGCTGCGGCGGTCGGGGAAATTCGAAGTGTCGCCCCGCGTAGATCAGAGGTGAAGCTCGTGCGGGACCATTCCGGTCAGATTCTCGCTGCCCTGATCCGTGACGATCAAAAGGTCCTCGACGCGTACCCCTCCCACGGAGCGCACCACAAGTCCGGGCTCGATCGCGATGACGTCGCCAGCGATCAGTCCCTCCGTTGCTGTTCTGCCGAGCGCCGGCGCCTCGTGAACCTCCAGCCCCACGCCGTGACCCAGAGCGGCATGGAAGCCCTCGCGTAGCGGCTTGTCGGGCGGCTTGGTTCGCTGGGTGGGGTGGCCGGCGGCCTCGAAGATCTCGCACACGAGCTCGTACAGCTCGACGCCGGCGACCCCTGGGCGAACCGCACCGCACGACCGCTCGTGCGCGCTCATTACCAGTTCGTAAAGCCCGCCCACGGCGTCGCTGACCTCCCCGCGGACGAACGTACGTGTCATGTCGGCCCAGCAACCCGACTCTTCGTCTTGCGGCCACAGGTCGATCAGGATTGGTGTGTCTACGGGGAGCGGGCCCGACCCCGGGTAGTGACCGATGCGCGGGTCTTGTCCCATGGTCTTGACCATGACGTCTGGGGGAGTGACTGCCCCCAGACGGCCGCATACCTCGCGGATGCGGGCGCGCACCGCCTCCGAGGTCAATCGCTCGCCGGCGTGCCACAGCTGGCCGTCACGTAGCTCAGCCTCGCGAAGCCTGGTCGCCGCCTCCCGCATGGCCTCCACAGCGGCGCCCGCAGCACGGCGAATACCCGCTAGCTCAGCCTTGGTCTTGCGACGACGGCGTTCTGAGAACCGCGTGTCGTCTGGCGTTATCTCGACGCCGTCCGCGCGCAGCCGATCGGCCAGCGCCACCGGGAACTCGGGCGGGACCACCGCTTCGCGGAGAGACATGGCCGCGACGGCGCGCACGCACAGCTCCAGTTCGACCCCCGTCCGCGAGTAACCGGCGGAGATCAGCTCATCCCTGCCGAGCGCGTCTCCTAAGAGACGTTCGACCTCGGGAGCCGCCTGCGCAATCCTGGCCTCCTCCAAGGCGTTGGTCAGCACCACGCGGCGGCCGTCCGACTCCAGATAGAGAAACGGGTCGCCAATCGTCAGGGGTAGCTCGTGGCGCATCGCCGGCGACGTCGTGGTGTCGCCGTAGATCAGGATGTTCATCGCCTGTCAGTGAACCAAGCACATCCCGTCCGCAGGGGATGCACGGTCCATGAACAACAAACTCTAACCCGGGCCCGCCGGGGGCCAAGTACGCCGATCTCGCCCAGGCCCAGCTCTAACGCGTGAGCAGCCCGCAGGCTTTTGCGCCCCGCTGGAACGCCGGCGAGTTCGGGTTGAGCCCAGGACCGAGGTTGAGCGATTGGTTGCCGCCGTTGAACGACGGGTCGGGAAAATTCGGTAGGCCGTGGTCGCGCATGCACGCTGCGTGCGCCAGTGCCGCGACCCGCTGACTCTCGGAGATCGTCGGGCCGGGACGACCGGGCGGGAGGTACTCCTTGTAGGTCTTCTCCGCGTGCGCCAACGCAGGCCCTGCGATCTGCTGACCCATCACAACCATCCGATCACTCGACTCAATCGCCAGCCCGCCCGGCCATCCGACACCGCCGCCGTTCGGGCCCGAGCGGGGATCGGGAAAGCTTGAAACGCCGTTGGCGCGCATGCACTTCGACAGCGAAATCGGGACGTTAGGCGCTCCGTACGGATACTTGGGATTGTGGTAGCCCGTCGAGCCCGAGCTGCCGCATGCGGCGAGGACCGCGCACCCGACGGCGACGATGCCAGACGAGAGCTTGCGTGAGATTCGGGCGACCTTCCGGGCGTGGATCGAGATGACTGTGACTGGCATACCGCCTCCGTGTGCGAGAGCACTCCTATCGGAGGGCCGATAACAGAGGCATAACGCCGTTACGGCGTTGTTATCCGCGCGACGTGGCCGACCGCCACCCGGCCCGACGCGCAGTGCACGCCTTACTAGGGCGACTCAGGCGACTCCGACGGCCTGAGCGGCTGGGCGGGCGGCGTCGCGGGGCGAGTCCGGCGGCCCATCGCCGACGGCCACCAGTTCCACCTGCCCAGCAGCATGACCGTGGAGGGCACGAGCAGGGTCCGAACCAAGAACGTGTCCATCAGAATGCCGGCGGCGAGCCCGAAGCCCACGGCGCGCAGCTGACCGCCGTTGGAGCCCCCGCCGCCGACGATCCCAAACACGGCGAAGGTGCCGCCGAGAATGATGCCCGCCGAGGTCACCGTCGCTCCGGTTCGCCCGATCGCCTTGATCACGGCCTCGCGCAGCGGCAGGCGCCGTGCTTCCTCGCGGATCCGCGTCATCACGAGGATGTTGTAGTCCTCCCCCAAGGCGAGCAGGAATATGAACATTAAGAACGGGAGAATGAAGATGATCCCGCTGCTGCCGCCGAGGTCGACGAAGACGAGCGTGGCGACGCCGAGTGCAGCGAGGTAGGAGATGACGACGCTCGCGATCAGGTACAACGGCGCTACCAGGCTGCGGAGAACCAGCGCCAGCAGCAGCGCGATCGCCGCCACGGCCACTGGAATGATCTTGACAAGATCGTTGTTGGCCGTCGTCGAGATGTCGTAGACGGCAGCCGCCTCCCCGGCCACGCCGTTGGCTCGCGCTCCCGAGCGCCCGGCAGCAGTAGCGACCACCGATCGGATGTGCGGGGTTGCGTTCATCGCGGCCGTCGTGTTCTGGGCGCCCGCCGTCAGCGTTGCTTCAAACTGGATCGTGCGTCCGTCGGGCGAGATGTACGACGCGGTGGAGCGGTAGGCGTTGTAGAGCACAGCCGGAATTCGCACGCCCGCGGGCTCGACCACGGGCAACCGCTGCGGCGGCCCAAGATTGCGGTATAGCCGTGCCAGCAGCGTCGGGGCGATCACGGTCCCGTTGGGATTGAGCGGGCCCGCAAGCGACGTGAACTTGCCTGAGGTTCGCAGCGACCCCTCTGCGCTCGCAACCTGCGCCGGGTTGGTCCACACGGGCTGTCGATAGGCAAGGACGAGGTTCGCGGGGTTGCTCGAGGACTGCGGGAAGTGCTTCGCAAGCGCCGCGTTCCCGGCGGCGGCATCGGAGCCCGCCGGCGGGTTGGTCGCGCCACCAAATCCGGAGGACCGGTAGCCGAGCGCGCCGGCGGCGAGCGCCAGGAACACGATCACACCGACAGCCAGAGTGGCCTCTGGCCGGCGCACCAGCCTGGCCGCGACCCGGCCCCAGACGCCCTCCTGCTGCGTTCCGGGTTGGACCTTTGAAGGCCAGAACGCGCGCCTGCCGAGTATCGCGAGAAGCGCCGGCAGCAGCGTCAATCCGAGCGCGAGCATCACGACCATGCCCACCGCCAGCGGCACCCCGAGGTCGTGGTAGAGGCCAAAGGTTGCCAACAGAAGCGTGAGCAGCGCCAGGATCACGGTGCCGGCGGACGCCGTGATCGACTCACCCACCCTGACGATGCCGCGCCTCACCGCGTCGTGGGGCGCGTGCCCGTCGCGGAGCTCCTCCCGGACGCGGAAGACCAGGAACAACCCGTAGTCCGTGCCCGCTCCGAGAATCAGCACGATCAGAAGCACCTGCGTGATCGAAGAGATCTTCAGACCGCTGGAGCCCAGCCCACCGATCAGCCGCATGGAGATAAGCAGCGCTAATGCGCTCGGCAACAGCGTCACGATCGCGGCCGGCACCGACCGCAGTACGACGAGCAACAGGACGATGATGAAGAGGAGCGAGAACGTCTGCACCTCGTTTCCGGCCTTGTTCGAGCTCGCCTGGTTTGCGACCGCGGTCGCGACCTGACCGGCGAGATGCAGATGAAGCCCCGCCGGAGGGCTCGCGTGCGCGAAAGTGGCCTGCAAGGCGTCGACGATCGTCTTGTCTTTTGTGATGTCGCTGGCGCTCAGGACCGCGCGCGCATGGATGACGGCGGCCTCACGGTCCGGGGAGATCCCCACCTCGCGTACCGACTTGATGTTCTGTACGCGGGCCGCGAGCGCGGCGACCCGCCGAATCGCCGCGGCGTCGGCGGCGGTCAGTCGCCCCGAGCGGGAGGCGATGATCGTGATGTCGCTGATCCGGCCGTTGGCGCCACCGCCGAGCACCGGGGCCGCGAGGTTCGCCGCCTTGGCACTAGGCGCGCTGGAGGGCAAAAACGCGCTGTTGTTGTTGTTGACCTCGCTGGCGAGCGACGGGAATGCGGCGCTGGTGGCGACCGCCACGATGATCCAAAAAACGACGATGGGCACTCGGAAGCGGACGACGAAGCGGGCGAGCGCTTCGAACAGCGAATCGACCGAGATCGGCATGGTCGCCATGATGGCTTGTCTCGGCGAACCTGTCATCCGCCCCTGGGTTGAACTTCGACTACTACCCAAGGCGTAGGCCTGTCAGGTCGCGACGGTCTCGGCTCCAAGCTCGTCCGCAAGCGAGACGTCGAGCGAATAATCGATCGGCACGACGATCAGCGACGGCACGTCAAGCGCAAGCGCCTCTCGCAACCGGCGGGGAAAGTCATCGGCGCTTTCGCAATGCCACGCAGCGAGGCCGAATGACTCCGCCAGGCGGACGAAGTCTGGATTGCCGAAGTTGACTCCGAAATGGGTGCCGTAGCGTTTGTCCTGCTTCCAGGCGATCGAGCCAAACTCGCCGTTCTCCCCGGTAGGTGCTGGCCTGTGCTGGCACGTAGCGGAGAGTCCGTGTTTACGGGCGATTCGGCGGTTTGGGGCGAGCCGCCGATGGTCCCTCGGGTTGCCCCGTCCGGCTACGTTCGCTGACATTGGGATGACAAGTGAGCGCTTCTCGGCGGCTGGTGTCACGTCCCCCGTCCGTCTAGGGTAACGGGCAGATAACGGTCGATGATGATTGGAGTCCGATTGGCCAGGTTTGAGTGGAATGATGAGGTTGTCGGGAAGGTTGCAAGAGAGGCCGTTGCCGGGGCGACCGAGCGCATGCAAGCGCTCTTGGATCACGTCCTCGCCGACGGAGGGGGAAAGGATGTCGCCGAGGTGAAGGCCGTCCTTAGGTCGCGTTGGCAGAGCGAGTTCGAGAAAGTCCCAAGCGACGCGTTTCTAAACGACTGCGCCGAACGGTTGGCCGCTGGCCAGCGGGTGGTTGTTCAGCCCGAAGACCCGTCCTCGCCCAAGATCAGCTGACCTAGACAAAAAGAAGCGCCCGGCCGAAGCCGGGCGCACCTTGAAACAGTGACGAGTGGAGCGGCTGTCAGGTCTCGTCTCCCGTTTCGATCCTCCGGAATAGCTCCGCCACCGCATCGTCGTATTCGATATCGCGATGCGCCGCATCGACCATGACTGCGGTCAGGCCAATCATGGTAGTGCGTGCAGAACCTCGACCGCTGTCTCCGGCCCACCAGCAG
>DASYAP010000109.1:0-7606 GCA_036501265.1 Solirubrobacteraceae bacterium
CTGCTCGAACTCTTGCTCCACGGCGCGTTCGTCTGCCTCGCGTAGCCGCTTCGCGATGTCATCGCGGAGTTCGTCGAGCGTGTCGAACCCGGCCGCTTCGGAGGCGAAATCATCATCGACCTCCGGCAGCCGCTTGGCCTGGGCCTCGTTCACGGTCACGTCGAATGTGGCAGTGCGCCCTCGCAGTTGCTCGGGACTGTCCTCGGGAAACGTGACCTCTACCTCCCGCCGGTCACCGGCCGAGGCTCCGATCAGCGCCTCGTCGAATCCCGGCAACAGGCGACCGGCGCCAAGTTCCAGCAGCTGATCGCGTCCCTCACCACCCTCGAGCGGGCCATCTTCGGTTCTTCCGGTGTAGTCGACCACCACGAAGTCGCCCTGCTCGGCCGGCCGGTCGACGCGCTCGAGCGTTGCGAGCCGATCGCGCAGCGCTTCGAGCTCGGAGTCGATCAACTTCGGATCGGCGTGCGGCTCGCGGCGGCCAACTTCGAGGCCCTTGTAGTCGTTCAGCCGCGCCGGGGGCCTGACGCCGATCTCGATCGAGAACGTGAACGGCTCTCCCTCGCCTGGGTGGTCCTCGAGCTTCAGGTCGGGGTCGCCCACGGGGGCGATGCCCGCCTCGTCGACGGCCTCCTGATACCACCGCGGCAGTCCTTCGCGCACCGCTTCGTCGACGATCGCCTCGCGCCCCAGCCGCCGGATGACCACCGGCGGTGGCACCTTCCCGCGCCTGAAGCCGGGGATGCGAAGTCTCGAGCCGAGCTCGCGCGCGGCCTGATGAACCCGCCGCTCCACCTCTTCGGGCGGGACCTCGACGGCGACGCGCACGCGCGACTCGGGCAACTCGGTGACAGTCGTCTTCACGGCCATCCGTGGGACGATAGCTTCAGCCCAGCATGCGCCGCATGATGTCCCGTGTTGCGGGCCGCCTCTTGACGAGTCCGCTGGCCTTCTTCGTGGCCTTCGTGGTCGACCTGGCCGCTTGGGGGTCGCGTGGGCTTACGCGCCGGACGCCGCGGCCGTAACTACGCCTCGGAGGCCGGCGCAGCGACCAGGTTGCGCAGCTCGCGCAGCGCGACAGGAAGCGTGGTCATGTCGTACGTCCGCGAGGCCCTGATGTCCGAGAGCATGCGCGTCACGCGCTCGACCGCGGCTTCGTTGTGCTCGCGCCATTCTGCGATTGCCTCCTCGGCTGAGGCATCATCCCGCGCACCCTCGAGCACCTCCAGGGCGAGGGCACTGTGGAGGCTGTAGAGGTCGTCGCGCAACGCAGCGCGCGCGAGCACCTGCCAGCGATTGGCGCGCGGCAGCTCGATGATCCGGTCACGCAGCCACGTGAGCACGAACTTCGAGCCCAGCGCGAAGTAAGCCTCCATCACCGCCTCAAGCGACCTGCCGCTCGCCTCCGACACCTCCACGATGTCGAGCACAGAGCGCAGCGCCGGCATGCCCGCGACGCGCACGGCGAGCTGCCGAGGGACGCCCGCCTCCTCGAAGTGGGCTATGCGGCCCTCGAAGGTCTCGCGGTCGTTGTCGTCGAGCAGGTCGCTTAGCGAGCGCTCCAGCACCCTGGCTCCCTCCTGGAACCTGCTCGTGGTCTCCTCGATTTCAATCGTGGGAGGATGGCCGCGCACCAGCCAGCGCGTGGCGCGTTCCACGAGGCGTCGCCCGTCGAGCAACATCTCGAGCTGGACCTGCGCGTCGACCTTGTTGTCGAGTCCTTCTACCTGCTCCCAGAAGGAGCGCATCTCAAAGACCTCGCGCGCGACCGCGTACCCGCGCGCCAGCTGCGCCGCCGAGGCTCCGACCTCCTCCCCCACGCGGAAAGCGAAGGTGGTGCCGGCGCGGTCGACGAGCTGGTTGGCCACCACCGTGGCGATGATCTCGCGCCTCAAGCGGTGGTCGCGCATCTGTTGTGAGTAGCGGTCGGGTAGCGGCGCAGGGAAGTAGCGCTCGAGGTCGTGTCCGAGGTACGGATCGTCGGGAAGATCCGATTCGACCAGCTCGCTGTAGAGGTGGATCTTGCAGTAGGCCATCATCACGGCCAGCTCGGGCGACACGAAGCCTCTGTGGGCCGCTTTGCGATCGGCGATCTCCTCGTCGCTCGGAAGGAACTCGAGCTCCCGGTCGAGCCCCGCGACCTGCTCGAGGTAGTGGACCAGACGCGCGTGGACATCAACCATCGAAGCGGACTGGGCGAGCGCCAGGCTGAGCGACTGGGTCTGCGTGTAATCGCCGTAGAGGACGCAGTCAGCAACCGCTTCGGTCATTTCCGCAAGCAGGTCGTTGCGCTCCTTCCGGGACAGCTCGCCCGCGGATATGAGCTGTCCGAGCAGGATCTTGATGTTGACCTCGTGATCTGAGAGGTTGACGCCGGCGGCGTTGTCGATCGCGTCCGTGTTGATCCGGCCGCGGTCGCCTTCGGGGCCGCCGCTTGAGGCGTACTCGACCCGGCCCAGCTGGGTGAAGCCCAGATTGCCGCCCTCCCCCACGACCCGGCAGCGAAGCTCGCGGCCGTCGACGCGCAGCGCGTCGTTGGCCTTATCGCCGACGTCCTCGTGACTCTCGTCCGTGGCTTTCACATACGTGCCGATGCCGCCGTTGAACAGCAGGTCCACCGGCGCGCGCAATATCGCCGCGATCAGTTCGCCCGGAGGGAGTGAGTCTTCTTCGATCCCCAGCGCCGCCTTGGCCTGATCGGATATGTCGATCGACTTGACGCTGCGCGGATAGACGCCGCCACCCTCGGAAATCGTCTCCCCCGAGTAGTCGCTCCAGGTGGAGCGCCCGAGCTTGAAGAGCCGCTGCCGTTCGTTGTAGCTGACCTCGGGATCGGGATCGGGATCCAGAAAGACGTGCGTGTGGTTGAAGGCTGCAACGAGCTTGGTGTGCCGCGAGAGGAGCATCCCGTTCCCGAACACGTCGCCCGACATGTCGCCGATGCCCACCGCCGTGAAGTCGGTCGACTGGATGTCGACTCCCAACTCACGGAAGTGACGCTTGACCGATTCCCACGCGCCTCGCGCCGTGATTCCCATCGCCTTGTGGTCATAGCCCCGCGATCCGCCCGAGGCGAAAGCGTCGCCGAGCCAGAAGCCGTATTCGGCGGAGACCTCGTTGGCGATGTCCGAGAAGGAGGCTGTCCCCTTGTCCGCCGCGACCACGAGGTAAGCGTCGTCATCGTCGTAGCGGACGACGTGCTCGGGCCGTCTCACCTTGCCTTCGACGATGTTGTCAGTGAGGTCGAGTAATCCGGCCAGAAAGATCCGGTAACACTCGATGGCCTCGTTCTGAAGCGCCTCGCGGCCACCTTCGGCGGGTGGCCGCCTGACCACGAAGCCACCCTTTGAGCCCACGGGGACGATGAACGCGTTCTTGACCATCTGGGCCTTCATCAGGCCCAGGATCTCGGTGCGGAAGTCCTCCGGGCGATCCGACCACCTGATCCCGCCGCGGGCCACCTTGCCACCGCGCAGGTGGACGCCCTCCACGCGGGGCGAGAAGACGAAGATTTCGAACCGCGGTCGCGGCAGCGGAAGAAATGCGATTCGCGTCGGGTCGACCTTGAACGAGAGCGCAGTGCGGTCAGGACGGAAGAAGTTCGTGCGCAGGATCGCCACCACGACAGAGAGAAAGCTGCGCAGGATGCGATCCTCGTCAAGGCTCTCCACAGCGTCAATTGCTCGCTCGATCTGCTTCTGGAGCGAGTTGGCGCGCTCCTCGTCGTGCCCGTCGGGATCGAAGCGCGCACAGAACAGCTCCACCAGCATTGCGGCGACGTCCGGATGGCCAAGGAGCGTCCGGACCATGTAGGCGTCCGAGTAGGGAATCGACGCCTGGCGCAGGTAGCGCGCCACCGAGCGCAGCACCGAAATGCGGCGGCCCGGTAGCGACGCCGCAAGCACGAGCCCGTTGAGGCCGTCGTTCTCGATCTCTCCCCGCCACACCCACAGGAAGGTCTCCTGGAACAGGTCGCGGATACGCTCGACGTCGTCGGCCTCCACGCGCATCCCAAAGTCGTAGAGCCACACCGGCTCAGACTCACGCGGGCGGATCTCATGCGGATGCTCGTCGACGACCTTGGCGCCCATGTGCTCGAAGATCGGCAGCACGTCCGAGAGAGCCACGTCTTCGGTGCTGAAGAGCTTGCATCGAACGGCGCTCGGATCGGCCGCCTCGTCCTCGTCGGAGGCGCGGTAGAGGTGAATGATCGGGCCGCCCTCGCGGCGCAGCTCCTCGAGCTTGGCGATATCGCTCACCGCGGTGCGTGCGGAGTGTGCATCGCGATAGCCGGGAGGGAAGGCCGAGTCATAGCGCCTGTAGACGGACTGGGCCCTTTCCGCACCGAGTTCCTCCGTGAGCGCCACGCGCAGGTCGTCGGTCCATGCCCTGACCGCTCGCACCAGGCGGTCCTCGATCTCCGAGACGTCGTAGTCGTCCGGGATCCCCTTGGGGCAATGGACGATGTAGTGGATCCGCACGAGCACCGACTCGGATAGGTGCAGCGCCCAGTCGACATGCCTGCCGTGGAATTCCTCGGTGAGGATCCTGCCGATCCGCTCGCGGTTCTGGGTGTTGAAACGGTCGCGCGGCAGGCACACCAGGCAGTCAACGAAGCGGTCGAGCGGGTCCTGCCTGACGAACAGCCGCAGCCGCTGGCGCTCGCCCAGGCTGAGGATGCCCATGGTGATCTCGAAAAGCTTGTCGGTCTCGATCTGGAACAGAGAGTCACGCGGGTACGCTTCGATGATCTCCATCAGCGCTTTGGCGTCGTGGCTCTGCGGCGCGAATCCGGCCCTGTCCAGCACTCGCTTGACCTTGCCGCGCAGCATCGGGATCTGAAGCGGGCTCTCGCGGTAGGCGTAGTGGGTGAACAGGCCGAGGAAGCGCCGCTCGCCGACCACCTCGCCTCCTTCGAAACGCCGCACCCCGATGTAGTCGAGGTAACCCGGCCGGTGAACGGTGGCCCTGGAGTTGGCCTTGGTGATGACTAACAGCTGGGGCGAGCGGGCCAGCTCAAGGGCTCTCGGTCCCAGCTTGGTGAACGACCGTTTGGGCGCTTTGCGGAGAATTCCCAGGCCAGACCCATCCACGACCTGTAGGCCCACGTCGCCGCCTTTCTCGGTCAGCTCGTACTCCCGATAGCCGAGGAATGTGAAGTGGTCGTCGGCCAGCCAGCGCAGCAGCTCCTCGCCCTCGTCGATCTCGGAACGGTCGATAGGCGGAGGGTTCTCTTGGAACTCGTTTATCAGGGCCCTCGTGCGCTCGCGCATCGCTCCCCAGTCGCCGACCGCCGCCGTGACGTCGCCCAGCACCCGTTCGATCTCTTTGCGCAGGTGGTCCCGCTGGTCGGGGTCGTCCTCATGGGTCACCTCGGCGTGCAGGATCGACTCGATGTCCACGTCTGGCTCATCGCCGCCCGGCTCGAGCACTTCGAGCAGTTGCCCCTCGTCGTCACGCCGGACGCCCATCACGGGATGGATCACCAGGTTGATCGAGTAGCCCAGGCGGTTGAGCTCCATCGTCACCGAGTCGACGACAAAGGGCATGTCGTCAGAGACGATGTCCATGACTGTGAACGGCAGGCGGTAGCCGTCCTCCTCTTCGCTGGGATTGAAGACCCTGACCTTGACTTCGGCTGGCTCGCGCCGCTGAGCCAGCTCCCACTGCGCGAGCGCGGTGGCGCACAGGTCATCGCTGCTGCGGTTGGTCAGATCCTCGGGCGCGACCCACCGGTAGTACTGGCGCAGGAAGGCCTCGAACGGACCGACCTCGTGGCCGGCCACCCGGTCGCGGGCCGCACCGCAAACCGACTCGATCAGCTCCGACTCGAGTCCTTCGGTCTTTACCGCCATGTAAGGGTCACTCTCTCCGTCGAACTCACTATTCACCCTACCCCCCTCGCGACGAGGGCATGCCACCGGCGTTGCGGACCGCCGGAGGGCGGGGGCGCACCGAACCTACGGACTTGATGGCGAGGCGGCCTTGCCGACGACGCGCCCGCACTACTCTTGATCGGGAAATGCGTCGATGGCTGCTGCCAAGCTCGGCGATCATCATCGCCGCCGCCCTGGTCGCGCTGCTCGTGTTTGGGATCTCCAGCCAGGGAGCCAACAGCTCCATCGACGCGGCGGTGGCCCGGGGCCGTCAGCCGGTGGCCCCCGATCTCAAAACCAGCCTCCCCGTGCTTGACTCCGCGCGCCGAGAGAGCTTGGCCGATTTCCACGGCAAGGTCGTGGTGATGAACGTGTTCGCCTCCTGGTGCACCCCGTGTGTCGCGGAGGCGCCGGTGCTCGAGCGCACCCAGCAGCGGATCGCGTCCCACAACGCCACGGTCGTCGGGGTCACCTACCTGGACAACTCGAGCGACTCGGCCCAGTTCGTTCACCAGCATCACATCTCGTATCCGGTCCTGCGCGATGTGAGCGGCAACTTTGTGCGCGCGTTCGGTACGACCGGGGTCCCGGAGACGTTCGTGATCGGCCGCGACGGGCACATCGTCGCGGTGCGCCGCTTTCAGGTCACCAGTCGCTGGCTGCAGACCACGCTCTCGCCGCTACTCGGGCACCGGGTGTGAGCGCGCTGAAGCGCACGACGGCGGCCGTCGTGGTCGTCCTCGCAGCCGTGATGCCGCTCGCCTGGGCCAGCCAAGCCTTGGGCGCGGCTCCTCCGCGGACCTCGCTGACCTCCGTGGAGAACGACCTGATGTGCGTGGCCTGCCACGAACCGCTTGCCGTCTCGCAGTCTCCCCAGGCCGAGTCCGAGCGCCGGCTCATCTCGCACCTGATCGCGCTCGGCGACACCAAGCCTCAGATCGAGCATGTCATGGTGGCCCAGTACGGGCCCTCGGTGCTGGCCCAGCCGCCCGCTCACGGCTTCAACCTCTCGGTCTATGTGATCCCGCCGGCCGCCGTACTGGTGGGGCTCGTCGTGGTCGGCTATGCGCTCGCTCGCTGGCGGCGGGCCAAGCGCGCCGAGGAGCCGGGTGCGGGCGCGCAACCCTTGAGCACGGGCGACGCGGAGCGGCTGCAAGAGGACCTCGCGCGGTACAAGGGGTAGGGCCCCGGCGCCCCAGGCGCCCCGCGGGCCGTCGCGCCCTAGGGGCCCCGCGGGCCGTCGCGCCCCAGGCGCCCCGCGGGCCGTCGCGCCCCAGGCGCCCCGCGGGCCGCGACTTGGGAGTTACGAAGGCTATGCCTTCGTTTTCTCCAAGAGGGTCGCCCCACTCGCCCCCAAGAGGGTCGCCCCACTCGCCTCCAAGAGGGTCGCCCCACTCGCCCCCAAGAGGGTCGCCCCACTCGCCCCCAAGGGGGTCGCCCCACTCGCCCCCAAGAGGGTCGCCCCACTCGCCCCCCGGACGCGGGGCCGACCGACCTACATCGACTCCGGCGCGCGGACCCCCAGCAGCCCCAGCGAGGTCCCGATCATGCGCCCCGCGACCGCTGACAGTGCAAGGCGGAAGCTCTCCACCGCCTCGGGCTCGGCGCCGAGGACGCGACAGTCGCGGTAGAAGGCCGTGAATTCCTGGGCGAGCTCGAGCGCGTAGGCGGCGATCCGGTGCGGCCCGCGCCGCAGCGCCGCCTCGGCGATCTCATCCGGGAAGGAGGCG
>DASYAP010000110.1:0-2448 GCA_036501265.1 Solirubrobacteraceae bacterium
CGCTCTCTCATCAGCGAGATGGCCTCCGCTCTCGGACAGCCTGGGCGACGAGCTTCAGCCCGAGCTCGTGACCCCTCTCCCGTCCAGCGGTCGTCGGCCGGCGAGCCCGCGGTCCGTCGCGAGGCCGTCGGAAATTCGGGAAAGAGCGAGAACCTGGAGCTCGGCCGGACGGTTGTGCGGAACCCCTTTGATGTTGACCGTTCCGGTGTCAGGCGGGACTGGCGATCCAGTGAGCGTGGAGCTTGAGCAGATTGTGCGTCGCGGCCACCAACCGCCACTCTGACTGCGCTGCGGCGCGGCCTCTTCGCATGAACCGGTCGATGTGCCGGTTGTATTTGATCTGTCCGTAGACGGGCTCGACGGTGATCTTGCGTTTCGCGTAGAGCTCGCGTCCACGGTCGGTCAGCAGCTTCTGGCGCATCACGTCAAAGAAGCCGTGCTCCCAGCCGGGGCGGATCCCGGCGCGCATCGTTCCGTCGGGCGGGACCAAGACCTCCATGCCTCGCGCGGCGATCGATTGGATCTGCCGGGTGTGCCAGTAGCCGGCGTCGCCAAGGACAACCTCGGGCTTTTTGGTCACGCCGTGCTTGGCGAGATGCTCAAGGGTCGTGTCGAGCATCGGCTCGAGATGCCCGAAGTCCGGCGCGTCGATCGTGACCTCGGCCGCGAGGATGATCTGCTGCTCGTTCACGGCGGTCTGCGCGTTGTAGGCCTGGCGGGGCGGTGTGCCCTGTGTCCGCATCACCCTGGCGTCGGGATCGGCGAGGTTGATCACGCCCTCAGGCAGCTCCGGCGGCGTGAACGGCTTGGTGTTGCCCTTCAGCACCCGCCCTTTGGTGTCACGCGCCGAGGCGCGCCAGCGGTCGTAATCCTCGTGGGCGGCCACCTCGATCCGATGGTTCTGCTCAAACCGGTCGAGCGCCATGAACAGGCGGTCCTCGCGATCACGCGGGATCGGCTGCGCCTGCTGGGCGCGATGCGCTTCAAGCTCGCGACGCGCGACCCGCGGCCACTCACGCCGCCCACCCCGACGCAGAACCTGAAGACCGAGAACCGCAGACTCCAGATCGATCTCGGGATCATTGGTCGCGCACTCCTTGATCGGCCGGCCCTTGCGCTCTTCAAGCCGCCGCTTCGCCTCAGCCAGCGCCTGCCGGCGCCCCTCCGCGGTGCGGAGCTCCTCAGGCAGCTCATCACCGCGGCGGTCCTTGCCGTGCAGCCGGTCCTCGGCCTGGTCTGTCTCCTCGGCCTCGCGCAGGATCTGCCTGACCAAGTCGCGGTAGGTGCGGTTCTGATCCATCGACGCGTCCGCCTTGATCTTCGTCCCGTCGATCGTGATCGCCCCGACCGACACCAGACCAGCCTCCCGACAGAGCCCAAGCACGTCATCGAAGAGCTCCTCGATCTCACGCTCGTGCCGACGACGGAACTCCGCGATCGTCGAGTGATCCGGCGTGCGCATCCCCGTGATCACCTTGAACGCGACGTCCTCCCAGCACGCCCGCTCGATCCCCCGCGAAGAACGGATCCCGCGCGCATACGCGTACATCAAGAGCGCCACCATCACCGCCGGATCAAACGGCGCGCGACCCGCCGCACCCATCCGATACGCCTCACGAAAGCGATCCAAGTCCATCTGGTCAACGGCACCAAGCACCGTCCACACCAAATGATCCTCCGGCAGCCACTCCACCAACGACGGCGGCATCAACAACAACTGACCACGGTCAACCCCAGCGAATTCTCGAGCCATGCCAGAAGTGTCTTAAACCGGCCAGACAGCACCAATATTCCGACAGCCTCTCGCCGAAGCGACGGCGCTGCCGTCGACGGCTCGACGTTAGAAGCGATCGTCAGCAGTGACTTCGGTGAGAACACGCTCGGGCACAACCATGTCGCCAGGATCGAGGTAGGGGCGGCCAATGAGCAGCGTGGCGGGTCATGATCTCGTGTTCCGGGTCAGTCAGAGTCTGCGCAAAGCTCGGGCGCCGCGCGACGAGGCCTAGAACGAAGGTGCATGTACACCTCGAGCACCTCAGCTACGCGCGCTTGGTCGCCAGACGACCATCGCGCAATGCCCGGAGATCCACGTCGTCGAGGTTCGTGACCACGATGTCCGCGTGTGCCGCGGTCAGGAGCTCCGCGTCGTCAACGCGCGCGATGCCGATCGCCGCCATGTGCCCGGCCTTGGCGGCTTGCACACCGGCCGCGGCGTCCTCCATCACCATCGAGTCCTCGGGCGCGGCCCCGAGCTCCTGCGCTGCTGCCAGGAACAAGTCGGGGTGGGGCTTTCCGTGCGCGAAGTCCCTCCCCGAGACGTCGGCGTCGAAGTAGTCGAGCAGCGTCAGACCCGGTCGCACTGACGCCGAGGTGATCCCGTTCTGTTCGGCGAACGTGTCGAGCCTGATCTGGCTCAGGAACAACTTGGCATTCTTGGACGAGGACGCG
>DASYAP010000111.1:0-13021 GCA_036501265.1 Solirubrobacteraceae bacterium
ACCGAGCCGAGTCAACCGCTGAGCGCTTTCGCGCCTTCCCCATCGGCACCCGGGTGAACGCGCGCGGCCGGCTCGAGATCGGAGGCTGCGACCTCGTGGATCTGGCGCGCGAGTTCGGAACGCCAGCCTTTGTGGTTTCAGAAGACGACCTGCGCACGCGGGCGCGCTCGTTCATGCGCGAGCTCCGACAACGACACCGCAACTGCGATGTGCTCTTCGGCTCCAAAGCGTTTCCGTGTACGGCCGTCTACCGCCTGCTCGCCGCCGAGGGGCTCGCGTGCGACGTGGCCTCGGGGGGGGAACTGGCTTTGGCGCTGCGAGCGGGTTTCGATCCGCGGAGGATCTATCTGCATGGCAACGCCAAATCCGAGCGCGAGCTGCGCGAAGCCGTCGAGGCCGGGGTGGGGCACATCGTGCTCGACTCCTTCGACGACTTCGACCGCCTGGAACGGATCGCGGCCGAGCTTGATGTCGGCAGCGCGGCCGAGGGGAGGGGCCAGGAAGTTCTGATCAGGGTCACGCCCGGCGTCGTGGGGGAGACCCACGACGCGATCTCCACCGGTCAAGCCGACTCCAAGTTCGGTTTCTCGATGGACCGGGTGCCCGAAGCGATCGCCCGCGCGCAAACGACGCCTCACCTCAAGCTCGTGGGGCTACACGCCCACATCGGCTCACAACTCCTGGAGCTCGAGCCTTTCCGCGCCGCGGTCAGAGCGCTCGGCGGGCTAGGCGACTTCGAGGTTTACAACCTAGGCGGCGGTCTCGGCGTCGCATACACCGCGTCGGACCGCGCGCCTTCGATCGCCGAGTACATCGAGGCCGTCGCCGACTCGGTGCACCAATCACTGGGACCGGAAAAGCGGCTGCTGCTGGAGCCGGGCAGAGCGCTGGTCGCCAACTCCACAGCGACCGTCTACACCGTCCAAACGGTGAAGCACAACGTCTCGACCTGGGTCGCGGTTGACGGAGGCATGTCGGACAACCTACGCCCGATGCTCTACGGCTCCGCCTACGAGGCGGTGATCGCCGATCGCCCGCTCACTGGCCTGACGGAGCCCTGCCATCTGGCGGGCAAGCACTGCGAGTCAGGCGACGTCATCGCACGCGACCTCCAGCTCCCCGATCCAGCGCCCGGCGACGTGGTCGTGACGCCCGCGACGGGCGCGTACGGGCACGCGCTTGCGAACAACTACAACGGCGTGCCGCGACCCCCGGTGATCTTCTGCCGCGACGGCTCGGCGCGCGTGGTCGTCCGCCGCGAGAGTTACGACGACCTTGCCGGCCGTGATCTCGAGTGACGGAACCTTTCGCGTCGGGCTGCTTGGCCACGGCACCGTGGGGTCGGCCTTCGCCGCGCTGTTGCCCGAGCAGGCCGCCCGGATCGAGCGCATAACTGGACTCAGACCCGAGCTCTCGGGCATCCTGACCAGACAGCAGGGCAGCTTCGAGGAGATCCTCGGCCGCTCCGACCTCATCGTGGAGCTGATGGGCGGCGTTCAGCCGGCCCGCGACTACGCGCTCGGTGCGATGCACGCAGGTCGGCACGTCGTAACCGCCAACAAGCAGCTCCTTTCCCGCCACGGGGAGGAGCTGTGGGAGGTAGCCCGCGCGCAGGGCGTCCAGCTGCGCTTTGAGGCCGCGGTGGCCGGGGTCGTGCCCGTGATCCGCGTGATTCAGGAGTCGCTGGCGGGCGCCCGCATCGACCGCGTCCACGGCATCGTCAACGGGACCACGAACTTCATCCTCACCGAGATGGACCGCACCGGTGGGACCTTCGCCGAAGCGCTTGCAGAGGCGCAACGGCGCGGCTACGCCGAGGCCGATCCCTCCGAGGACGTGGACGGCAGCGACGCCGCGGCCAAGATGGCGATCCTCGCGCGGCTGGCGTTCGAAACGCCCGTGCATATCGATCAGGTCCGCTACGAGGGGATCGAGCACATCCAGCCAGACGACCTCGAGTACGCGCGCGAGCTCGGACTCGGGCTCAAGCTGATCGGAACCGCAGAGCGCATCGACGATGGACTGTCGGTGCGCGTGCACCCCGCGTTCCTGTATCCGGGCCACCCGCTCGCATCCATAGGCGGGCCCTTCAATGCGGTCACCGTCGAGTCAGACACGATCACCGAGATCACCATGTCCGGCCCCGGCGCGGGGGGTCCTCAGACGGCAAGCGCCGTGCTCGGGGATGTGATCAGCGCGATGATCCCGCCGGCATCGACGCCGGCTGTCGCCCATCGGCTGCGCATGATCGAGGACGTCGCTTCGTCTTTTTATGTCCATCTCGAGGTGGCCGACGAGCCGGGGGTGCTCGCGCAGGTGGCCCAGGTTTTGGCCGGCCACGGCGTATCGGTCAAGTCCGTCGTTCAAAAGGGGCTTGGCGAGCAAGCTCGGCTGGTTTTGGTGGTCCACGGGGTACTCGAGTCGCGCTTTCAAGCCGCCATGGAGGAGATCGCCGGCCTACAGGTGCTGCGCGCCGCCCCGCGCGCCATCAGGGTGCTTGAGGAGGAGTTCGAGTAGGTAGCGGCGAGCCTCCAGGTCGCGCCCTCCGACGAAGGAGCCTCCGGCTCGCGCTCCCACCTACGGAAACCACCGGCGCCACGACGGTGCGCTGGCGATAGGATGCCGACCCAAGGATTTGCCATCTACTTGGGAGGTAGAGCGGTGTTTCGACGGTTGACGCTCGCAGTTGTTGTCGCGACAGTAGGCGTTGCGCTTTTCTCAGCAAGCGCATCAGCCCACCAGCGAGCGCCTGCCCAGACGGGGGCGGCATCGAAGTTCGGCATCCAGAGCGGCTGCAAGACGCCGCTGGGCGTCAAAAAATGCTGGGTGGCCGGGGTATACAACGACGATTACAGCGGGATGAACGACCGCCAGTACAAGGGGCCGCCGGCCCAGGCGTCGGGTGGTCATCCGTTCGTCGGCGTCACGGACTTCATCGTCGCGAACACGAAGACCCTCGGACAGGCCCAGCCCAACGGGACCGTTAAGACAATCCGTGTCGACATTCCACCGGGCCTTGTCTCGAACCCGCAGGCAACGCCCAAGTGCAGTGAGTCAGCACTCACCGGCGGGACGTGCCCCAGCGATACCCAGGTGGGAGTCGTTCAGCTGGAGGTCTTTGAGACCGCAATCAACGCCTACGTCGGGGAATCGGTCTACAACCTCAAGCCCGGCTCATCGCACTGCGCCGGCTACGCGACCGACTACTCGTTCTACGTTGCGCTGCTCAAGCAACAGGTCAACGTGTGCGGCACCGTCAACAAGAATCCGCCGTACAACCTGTACTTCACGATCCAGGTGCCCTCCGGCTCCCAGCTCGTCCGCTCTACGCTGATCTTCTGGGGCGTCCCCGGCGACACGGGCCACAACTCCCAGCGGGGCTGGTCGTGCGTGAGCTTGAAGGTGATCGGGACGTGCAAGCCGCCCGCCTCGGGTAAGAGCAAGCCTCAGGGCAAGGCATTTTTGACCAACCCGACCGGCTGCGTCCCCAAGGGACAGATCTCCAGGCTGCAGCTCACCTCCACGGCGAACCAGACCGCCTCGGCGAAGAGCAAGACGCCGGTTCCCGCGATCAACTGCGCCAAGCTTCCATTCGCGCCCAAGACCAATTTGGGGCTGAGCGGTCAAGGCCAGACAACGGTCAACAAACATCCCACGCTGACCGCTTCGGTCACGCAGGGCGCGGGCCAGTCGAACATCAAGCTGTCGAGTGTCACCCTGCCCCTGTCGATCGCGCTCGATCCCACAAATTCGAACCACGTCTGCTCGGTCAAGGACGCCAAAGCAGACAAATGTCCGGCGAGCACGATCATCGGTAGCGCAAGTGTGAAGACCCCGCTGCTGACTTCGCCGCTGACCGGCAACGTGTACCTCGTGCAGGGCATCAAGATCATTCATGGCCACAAGTACCGGACCTTCCCCGCCCTGCTTCTCGCACTGCGAGGCAAGGCCGCCATCGACCTGCACGCGCAGACGTCGGTCAGCAAGCGATCGCAGCTGGTCACCACGTTCCCCGGACTTCCCGATCTGCCCATGAGCGCGTTCACGCTCACGATCAACGGCGGCAAGAAGGGGATCCTGGTCCTCAACGGGAGCATCTGTCGGCATGCCCAGAAGGCGGGTGTGGCTTTCACGGGGCACAACGGTGCCACGAAGCAGTCGACCGTCACGATGGCTACGTCAGCATGTAAGTCGGCCTAGGAGGCCGTTGCCCGACCCCAATCAAGAGGAGAGCAAATGTCCGGCCAGATCGTCCAATTCGAGATCCCCGCGGATGACACCAGCAAGGGGCGCGAGTTCTGGAGCTCTCTATTCGGCTGGGAGTTCCAGTCCTTCCCTGGTCCGTTCGAGTACCACATGGCCCGGATCGGCGAGCAGACAGCGGCGGCCGTCACCAACATGGAGCCGGGCAAGCGCGGCACCCGGTCGTATTTCGACGTCGATGACATAAACGCCAGCGTCGCGCGCGTCCGGGAGCTTGGCGGCGACGCCAACGACCCGGGCCCGGTGCCGAACATGGGCTGGTTCGCGACGTGCAAGGACCCGCACGGCAACGAGTTCGGCCTCTGGCAGAACGATCCCTCGGCACCCGCGCCCGAGGGATATCAAGGCGTCAGTCCGTAACGACCGGCGAAAGGCGTCAGTCCGTAACGACCGTCCGGCCGGGCCCCATCAAGGCCCTCCAAACCGAGCCCTTAACCACCGAAGCCGCCTCGCGGCGGCCCCGGGCGCTTCGGCATCAGTGATGAGGAGGCCGGCGGGTCTCTATGTACCTCCGCCGTTCACCGAGAGAGGAGGGATCGGGAAACGGGCGGAGTTCGCCCTGGCCGGTCAGACCTATTGAGAGGAGTTGACCGATGCTCGACTCCTCTTTGGGAGCGCCCGCCTGATCACCTCCTCACCGGCCGAATGCACACCCTGACTTCTGTCATATGGCGCTCCGCCCCATGTAGAGAACCGGTAAAGAATCAGCTCGATCACCCGACGCACCAAAGCTCGATCACCCGACGCACCGGCCTTTGACATGCTGGCGCCGATGGAGGGCGTCATCGAGCGTTATCGCGAGCGGCTGCCGTTCGCTGCGCAGGATCCCGTGGTATCGCTCGGCGAGGGCTCGACGCCGCTGGTCCCAGCGCCGCGTCTCTCAGAGAGAGCCGGCGCCGACGTGTGGCTCAAGCTCGAGGGCGCCAACCCGACCGGATCGTTCAAAGACCGCGGGATGACCTGTGCGGTGTCGGCGGCGGTGCGCGAGGGAGCTAAGGCGATCGTGTGCGCCTCGACCGGCAATACGGCCGCCTCTGCCGCGGCGTATGCGGCCCGTGCCCGGCTGCGCGGGGCAGTGATCGTCCCCGAGGGCAAGATCGCGAGCGGCAAGCTCGCTCAAGCGCTGATCCACGGGGCCCGCGTGGTGGCGCTGAGAGGGAGCTTCGACACGGCGCTCGCGCTGGTGCGCGAGCTGGCCGATCGCCACCCCGTGGCGCTCGTGAACTCCGTCAACGAGCTGCGCATCGAGGGCCAGAAGACGGCCGCCTTCGAGGTCCTTGACCAGCTCGACTCAAAGCTCGACGCCCTGTGCATTCCCGTCGGCAACGCGGGGAACATCACCTCCTATTGGCGCGGTTTCACCGAGGTCGGCGAGCGGCCGCGGATGCTCGGCTTTCAAGCCGCCGGTGCGGCTCCGCTCGTGCACGGCGCACCGGTTGAGAACCCCGAGACGGTGGCGAGCGCGATCCGAATCGGCCATCCGGCCCGTTGGGAGGAGGCGATGGATGCCATGACCTCATCGGGTGGAGCGGTCAAGGCCATCAGCGACGAGGAGATCCTCGCCGCCTACAGGTTCCTCGCGGCCGAGGAGGGCATCTTCTGCGAGCCCGCTTCCGCAGCGAGCGTGGCTGGGCTGTTGGCCCATGGCGCCCGCGACGCAAACACGGTGGTGTGCGTGCTCACTGGACATGGCCTCAAGGACCCCCAGGTCGCGCTGGCCGAGGCGGGCGCGATCGTCGCCTGCGAGCCGGAGCTGGCCGCACTCGAGGAAGCGGTCCTCGCGTGAAGGGGCCGTCCGCCGGCAACCGCGCGGTACGCACGTGACCCTCGGACGTCGCCGGCTGGTCCGCGTGCCGGGTTCCTCGGCCAACCTCGGCCCGGGTTTCGACGTTCTCGCGACGGCCTTGAGTCTCCACCTCGACCTCGAAGTTCTCGAAACCGGGTCGTTCGCGGTCTTGACCGACCTGGACATCCCAACCGACCGCTCGAACCTCGTCGTGCGCGCGTTCGAACGGCTCCATCCCGCGGACGCCTTCGAATTCAGGATCAGTTCCGAGATCCCGCTCGCGGGCGGAGCGGGGGCGAGCGGCGCGGCCGTGGTCGCCGGCCTGATGGCGGCCGATCACATCTTCGAGCTCGACGTCGACGTGCTGGCGCGCGCGACCGAGCTCGAAGGCCACCCCGACAACGCCGCCGCCTCACTCGAGGGCGGCTTCGTGGTCTGTGACGGGTGCAAAGCGCACCGCTTCGACGCGCCTCTCGGCCTCGAGGCGATCATGGTCGTGCCCGAGCACGCAGTGGCCACGACCGAGGCGCGCGCCGCCCTACCCGAATCGGTCCCGCTTAACGACGCTGTCTTCAACGTGGCCCGGGCCTCGATGCTGATGCTCGGCCTGCTCTCGAGCGACTGGGAGCTGATCGCCGCCGGGCTTCAAGACCGCCTGCACCAGCCCCGGCGCGCCCACCTCTACCCCCGCTCCGCTGAGCTGCTCGAGCGCGCGCCGGGGCTGGGCGCGCTGGGCGCAACCATCTCGGGCGCCGGGCCCAGCGTGCTGGTGTGGACGCAGTTCGAGCACACGGGCATGGTCATCGCGACGCTCGAGCGCGAAGTCCGCGAGTGGGCACGCGTCTCGCGCGTCACCTTCGAGTCACAGGGCGCCTACGTCATAGGGCTTTAGCGCAAGAGCTATCCGGCGGCCGCCGGGCAGAGGATGGCGATTCGTGCCGGCCGCTACCCACGTCGGCCGCTCTCGGCGGAAGTCTGGTCGGCCTTGTGTGAGGCCTGTCATTGAAAGCGCTGCATCGCCATGGGAGCATCGATCACGTTCGGGGCTACGGGAGCGCCTAGGGACCGGAAGGAGATAGGGGTTATGAACTCAGACGCAGCGACGGTTACGAATCCAAACAAAGCGCTGTGGGAGAAGGGCGATTTCACCCGGATCGCAGCCAGCATGAGGGAGAGCGGCGAGGAGCTCGTCGTCCAGTTGACGATCACCGACGGCCTCGAGGTTCTAGACCTCGGATGCGGCGATGGAACCACCGCGATACCCGCGGCGAAGCTCGGCGCGAACGTGCTTGGTGTCGATATCGCCAGCAACCTCGTGGCAGCCGGCAACGCTCGGGCGCGAAGCCTTGGCATCACCAACTGCAGGTTCCAAGAAGGCGACGCGACCGATCTACACGACCTGGAGGCCAACAGCTTCGACCTGGTCATCAGCATGTTGGGAGCGATGTTCGCGCCGCGCCCGTTCGACGTGGCAAGGGAGGTAGTCCGTGTCACGCGACCCGGCGGTCGAATCGTCATGGGCAATTGGATTCCCAACGACCCGACGTTCGTCGCCCAACTTTTGAAGATCAGCATGGCCTACTCGCCGCCCCCCCCCGGAGGGATTCATCAGTCCTATGACCTGGGGCATCGAGGCGAACGTGGTAGAGCGATTCGCGGCCGCGGGCGTACCTGAAGATCGGGTCGGGTTTGAAAGAGCCACCTACACGTTCAACCACCCAGGCAAACCTTCGGAGTTTCTCGCTGAGTTTCGGTCCTACTACGGACCGACGATGAACGCGTTCGAGGCAGCCGTGGCCAACGGACGCGAGGTTGAGCTGCAAAGCGAACTCGAAGCCTTGTGCAACCAACACAACGTCAACGGCGGCGAGGCTCCGACCTCGATCGCTGCGACGTACCTGAGGGTCACGGTTTCGCCCTGATCGCGTCCTTCTGGGCCATCGCGTCAGCGGTGGCCGGGCGGGCCTTTAGGGTCTGTTCCCGCAGCCACTGGGCGTGGCGCTCCTGGAATTCCCGCGCCTGGCGATGGAACTCGAGCAGGAGCTCGAGCTCTGCGTCGCTGTAGGCCTCCATGACCGGTCGGGCTGCCTCGCGCAGAGGGCGGCCCATCAGCTCCCAGATCAGCGTCTGAGCCCGTTCGGTGAGTTCCACCAAGACGCGCCGGCGATCGCTGGGATCGGGCACGCGCTGGGCATAACCGGCGCGCTCTAGCCTGTCTACGACCGCGGTGACGGCGCCCGTCGAGAGCCCGCTCAGGGCGGCGAGGTGACCGGCGGTCATGCGACCATGCTGCTCGAGGATGTCCAGACAGCGCGAGTCGGTCCGGTTGACCCCAAAAAGCTCGGTCACGGCCTCGTCGACCGCGTCCGTCGCCCGCTGACCGGCGCGGATTTCCTCACCCAGGCGCCGCATCAGCTCGGCTTTGTGAGAATTTGTTGTATCCACGAATTACTTAGTTCTTAAGAATCTGATATAACGAGAGAATGCTAATGGAGACCGAAACACAAAGCCAATCGCAGGACATGGCCGGCGAGCAGGCGATGATCGAGGCCGACGGGCTGGTCAAGACGTACGGGAAGGGCGAGAAGGCAGTTCGCGCCCTCGACGGCCTCTCCTTCCGCGCCCAGCGGGGCACGATCTTTGCCCTCCTCGGACCGAACGGGGCCGGAAAGTCGACCGCGGTGAAGGTGCTGACCACGCTCACGCGCCCGGACGAGGGAAAAGCCGCAGTAGCAGGCACGGACGTAGTGGCCGCACCCGACCGCGTGCGTCGCACGATCGGCGTCGTCTCTCAGGGTACGGGCGTTGATATCCAGGCCACGGGCCGCGAGAACCTGCGCCTTCAAGGGCAGCTCTACGGGATGCGCGGGCGGGTGCTCGAGCAGCGCGCGACTGACCTGCTCGAGCTCTTCGGGCTCGCCGACGCCGCTGACCGGATCGCGCGCGGGTATTCGGGCGGAATGCGCCGCCGGCTCGACATCGCGATGGCGCTCGTCCACGACCCGCGCGTGCTCTTCCTGGACGAGCCAACCACCGGGCTGGACCCGGAGGTGCGCGCCGATATGTGGGGACAGATCGCGGCCCTGGCGGCCGAGCATGACAAGACCGTGCTGTTGACGACCCATTACCTGGAAGAGGCCGATCAGCTCGCGGCCCGCGTCGCGATCGTCGATCGCGGCAAGGTGGTCGCCGAGGGCACCCCCGAAGAGCTCAAGTCCGAGCTGCGGGGCGACGCTGTCTACGTCGAGCTGGGCGAGCCGGCGATCGACGGGGCCGTGCGGGCGGCGCTGGAGCCGATTGCCGGCGTCCGCGAGGTGGCCGTCGACGGCCGCGCGCTACGAGCCCGTGCGGAGGATGGCGGGCGCGCCGTGCCGTCGGTGCTGCAGGCGCTCGAGGCCGGTGGCATCGCGGTCTCGTCCGTCCGCGTCGCGCGTCCCTCGCTCGACGATGTCTACCTACGCTATGCCGGCCGCACGTTCCAGGAGGCCGAATCCGAGGATACGGAGGTGAAGAAGTGACCGTCGTGCGCCAGAGCTACTTCATGACGATCCGGCACGTGCGCGAGTTGCTGCGCCAGCCGTGGTGGATCGCGGTCACGCTCGTCCAGCCGGTGATCTGGCTTCTGCTCTTCGGCGCGCTGTTCAAGAACGTCATCAACATCCCCGGCTTTCACGGCACCTCCTACATCGAGTTCCTGGCTCCCGGCGTGGTCGTGATGACCGCGCTGTTCGCGTCGGGCTGGGGCGGGATGCCACTGATCGATGACATCGAGCGCGGCGTCACCGACCGCTTCCTGGTCTCGCCGGTCAAGCGCACCGCGCTGATCTCGGGCCGCCTCGTCCACTCCTCACTGACGATCGCGATCCAGTCGGTGATCATCGTGATCTTGGCGCTGATCGACGGCGCGGGCTTTCCGGGCGGCTTCGGAGGGATCGTGGTGATGATCGTGGTCGCCGTGATGCTCGGTGCGGCGTTCGGCGCGATCTCGAATGGGCTCGCCCTGCTGGCCCGCCGCGAGGAGACGTTGATCGCGATCATGAACTTCGTGCTCCTGCCGCTGACCTTTCTCTCCTCGGCGTTTATGCAGCAGAACCTGATTCCGACCTGGATGCAACACGTGGCCGACCTCAACCCGGTCAACTGGGCGGTGGTGGCGGGCCGCTCAGCCGTGTCCGCAAACCCCGACTGGGGTCTCATCGCCTCCCGGGCCGGCTTCCTGCTGGCGCTGCTGCTCGTGTGCCTCGCGTTTGCGACGAGGGCGTTCAGGACATATCAGCGGTCTGTGTGACGCCTCGCGCCGCGGCGTGAGTGCCGCCGACGAGTGCGCCAAGCCGGCTTCGAGCGTCGTCCAAGCCCAGGCGGCGCAGGAGCTCGTCGGTCACGTTCAGGTAGTCCGCCGCCAGGTCGGGGCGGTAGTCGAGAATCGAGACGGCACGCTCGGCCGACTCGGCGTAGGCGATCGACGCGCGGATCGTGGTGTCCAACAGCTTCTCGCCGTAGTGCTCGCGCAGGGAGGCGAACGCCTCGCGCGAGTGGCGGGTTCGCATGTCCGCGATATTCAGCAGCACCCCTAGCCACTCCAGGTCCGGGTTGAGGCTCTCTCGCGCCAGGTCGATCACCTCGAGTGCCTGCTCGACCCCCTGGAGCGCGAAGTACTGTGCCTCGGACGACAGCAGCGCGTAGTCGGCCGCGACGAGCGCGTTGACGGTCAGCAACCCGAGCGCGGGCGGACAGTCGATCAGCACGATCTGGTACGCGCCCTTGACGTCCCGCAATGCGCGCTTGAGCGTGAGCTCGCGGCCCATCCGCCCGGAGAGCATGAGCTCGGCCTCGGCCAATCCGAGGTTGGCCGGGATGATGGCGCCGTGGATGGCATCGGCCGCCTGCGCCCGGCCGCTGAGCACGTCGCCGACCGTGGGCGAGGCGTCGGGATCGATGTCGAAGTAGTCCGACAGGTTCCCCTGGGGGTCGAGATCGACGGCGAGCACGCGGACGTCGATGCGGCGCAGGATGTCGGCGACCGTGCGTACGGCGGTCGTCTTGCCGGTGCCGCCCTTCTGGGAGAGAACCGCGATCGTGACCGCCATGAGGGGGTGACTATAGGTCTTATGGCCGGGGCGCATGCGCCCCGGCTCATGATCCGGCCCGAACGAATATTTAGGCCGGCGTGCGCTCCTCCTGGGCCGAGAATCGCATGCCGGAGACGACCGGCACGTCGATGAAGTGCAGATGGTGGCGCCCGATCACGATCTCGTCGCCGTCGGCGAGCGTCGACCACTCGACACGCTCGCCGTTGACGAACACACCATTGAGGCTGCGGTCGTCGAGCACGCGCAGGCCATCGGGTTGGCGCACGATCAAGGCGTGGCGGCGCGAGACCGTCGGATCGTCGAAGCGCACGTCCGCAGCCAGGCTCCGGCCAATTCGGGTCCATTCCCGCTCGAGCGCGAAGGAGCGAACTTCTCCTCCCGGCGAGCGATAGGCCAGATACTGGCCGGGTTCATCGAATCCCCGGCGCAGATCCTCCAGCCACACTCGGTCTTCGGTTTCAGCGGGCACCTCGACAAGCGTCGTCTGAGTGGTGGTGAACAGCGACGCTCTAACGAACTCCTTCCCCCCGCAATTGGGGCACGTGGGCAATTCGTCGACTGCATCGAGGGAGAGGACGTAGTCGCACTCAGTGCAACGAAACGTCCCGGTCCCCGCGACGTTGCCCGACATCCACGCTTTCATGGGTTACTCCTTGTTGGGGGACGACGAGTCGCGCTGGCACTAAGTGTGGGACGGAAACTGGCCAGCGCCCCTCGCAAATCCGATCCTAACGTCTTTGTCAAAGAGGCGATAAATGCAGGGAGAGAATGTCCAAAGAGGCCAAAGGAACGGGGCTTGTCGCGGCGAACAGGTGGGGGGATGGACGACCTGCCGCCCGAAGAGAGCGAGCTCCGCGAGGTCCCCGACCGCCGGACGCCGATGCTTCAAGCCGCGATGTTGCGGCAAGGCATCGACAAACATTCGAGGACCGGAGACCCCTGCGATCGCTGTGGCCGTTCAGTGCTGACCGGCGAGCGCGTATTCGTATGCGCGGGCCAGCGAATCATCTGTGAGCTATGCATCGGGTTCGAGTCGGAGGCGCCGTTGGAGACGCGATTGGTGCACGGCGCCGAGCTCGGGAACAGCATCCGCGTAGTCGACAAGCGGTCGCGCCACACCGCCACACCGGCTCCGCGCCCCGGCTCGCCCCGTAGGAGACTCCGGGCGCGGATACCGACAACGCTCGATCCTCTCGAATAACGCGACGCCAAGTCGTCCCGGTCGGCCGTAGACTGCCCCGCCGTGGATCCCATCACTGCTTCCGCGACGATCTCAAGGCCCCGCAAGGAGGTGTTCGAGTACCTGGCGGACATCGCCAACCACGCGGAATTCTGCGATCACTACCTGACGCACTGGCACCTCACCCGCGAGGACTCCTACGGCCGCGGCGCCGGTGCGCGGTTCCGGATCGAGGCCCCGCTGGCCCGCTTCTCATGGGCGGACATGAGCTTCGCCGAGGTCGAGCCGCCGTGGAAGATCATCGAGCGCGGCCGCAGCGGTAAGTACAACCGCATTCGGATGATCGGCACCTACACGCTGTCGCCGGGAGCGGGCGGGACGACGCGCGTCGAGTACACGCTCGAGACCGAGCCCGTGATGCTCTCCGACAAGCTGATGGAGGCGCTCGGCGCGCGCACCTGGACTCGCCGTCAGAATCGCCGCGCCCTGAAGCGGCTGCGCTCGATTCTGGAGGACGGCAAGCGCCGAGGTGCCCGCGTGACGGTCGCCGGCGGCTGACGAATAGACTGCGCCCGCGATGGCTCGCAAGCGACTCTTGACGGCGATCGGGGGGGCGATTTGCGCCCTTGTCGTATCGGCCTGCGGTGCCGGCGAGCATGCTCGCACGGCCGACAACCTCGGGACCGGCTACGTCCAGCTCGG
>DASYAP010000112.1:0-6497 GCA_036501265.1 Solirubrobacteraceae bacterium
GACGTCCTGCGCACCGCCTTTGGGAAAACCCGCGGCGGGGACTACGTCGACTACTACATCGAAGTCAAACGCCGAGAATGGCAACAAGCGCACGAACAGATCACCCGCTGGGAACTCGACCGCTACCTCCAACTGTTCTAAAGGCCCCGCTTCGCAAAGCGAGGTGGCTCTGGCTTCCGGCCGTACGCCGATGCGCCCCTCCGGGGGTCGCGCTGCCCCGGAATGAATGGGCGAATACTTTCAAGCGCTCCTTATGACAAGTAGTCGTGTTAACTGCACTCGATGGGCGGCACCCCACGCTTTCGCGCGCTCAGAGCCGCGGGACCGACCCTTGCCTGCGTTTGCGCCCTTTTCGGGTTTGCCGGCCTAGCGCTGGCACGTTCATCGCGGGCGCTTCAGACCGTGCGCTACCGCGGTGTTTCGGTGCGCGTTCCCCGGTCCTGGCCGGTCTTCGACCTGGCACGGGATCCGCAGACGTGCGTGCGCTTCAACCGCCATGCGGTTTATGTGGGCACTCCTGGCCGCCAGGAGCGCTGTCCGGCCCACGCCGTAGGGCGCACCGACGCGATCCTCATCTCGCCGCTGAACGCCAACCGAGGCGCTCCAACTGCGACGGCGAGCGGACTCGCCTTGGAGGGAAACGCGTCCAGCTATAGCCTGCGCCGCGCCGGGGTCGAGGTGACCGCGACGTGGTCGCGCACACCGCGGGTGGTCGCGCACGCTCTCGGCCGCGACTCGCTGCCGGGCCTCGACGGCTATGCAGCCAACACTTCCACGAGCGCCGCTCCAGCCGCGTCGCCGGGCGCTGGCGCGCCGCCCCAGCGCTCCTCCTTCAGGGCAAGCACATTCACGGGCCTCGGCTTCGACACCTGTGCCGCTCCTTCTCGCTCCCAAATGGCCGCGTGGCGCGCCTCGCCCTACCGCGGCGTGGGGATCTACATCGGCGGCGTCAACCTGGCCTGCGCCCAGGCCAACCTCACGAAGGGCTGGGTCAGCCACGAGACCGCATCGGGGTGGCACCCGGTTCCGGTTTGGGTCGGGCCGCAGGCGCCGAACAACCTATGCGGCTGTCGCGGGATGAGCACGAGCACCGCGCAGGCGAAGCATCAAGGCGCGGCGGCGGCAAGTACGGCCGTGGCCCGAGCCAACCGGCTGGGCATCCTCCCGGGCAACCCCATCTATTACGACATGGAGGGATACGCGACGGGAGGATCCAATACGCGCGCGGTGATGGCGTTCCTCGCTGGCTGGACCTTCAGACTGCACAATGACGGCTACATCTCCGGGGTCTACAGCAGCGCCAGCTCGGGCATTAAGGACCTCGTCACGAGGTATCACAGCAAATACCCAGAACCGAACGACATCCACATCGCTGACTGGAACGGCCAAAGGAACGCACACGATCCGTACGTCCCCGCCGGCGAGTGGTCCCAGCATCAACGATTGCACCAATACCTCGGAGACCAAGAAGAGACCTACGGGGGCGTGACGCTCAGCCTGGACGACGATTTCATCAACGGGGCCACGGCCAACGCGCGCAACGGCTACATGCTTCTGACCTCCAACGGAGGCGTCCACCTCTTTGGGCCAATCAGGGGACACGGCTCGGACGTGGGCAAGTTCCCTCCCGGCGTGACCGCAGTTGCATTGGCCAGGGACCGCAAGACGGGCGGCTACTGGATTTTGCGGTCAGACGGCGGCATCAAGGGCTTCAACGCGCCCTTCCATGGTTCGCTGCGGGGGAAGTTGCGCGGCACCCGGCCGGTTGCGCTTGAGGGATCGCCGACCGGTGGCTATCTCGTGCTGACCTCAAATGGAGGTGTGCACGGGTTTGGGCCGATCGCACGTCACGGCGGCGACGCCGGCAAGCTCTCGCGCCGCGTGAGGGCGGTCGGACTGGCCAGGGACCGCAAAACGGGTGGCTACTGGATCCTGAGGTCAACCGGCCGTGTGGACAGCTTTGATGCGCCCTCTTTCGGCGGGATCAAGCACAAGCACGGAAGCGCGAGGCCAGTCTCGCTGGCGGCGGCACAACGCGGCGGCTACTTCATCCTGACCTCCAACGGCGCGGTGCACCACTTCGGACCCGCGAAGTTCTACGGCTCCGTGACCGGGAAGCTCCCTGCCGGGGTCAAAGCGATCTCGCTTGCCACTTCGCCGACCACCGCGGGCTACCGCATCCTGCGCTCGGACGGCGGAGTCAACTGCTTCGGCGCGATCTGGTACGGGTCGCTGGCGGGGCAGCTCCCCGGAGGATCGAGCCCGCTCACGATCGCCGACGCGAGCGGTTAGCACAGGCGTCGTTTGCGTCGCGGCGGACCGCCGACTGAGTCCGTCCGTCACGCCAGCTGGATGTGGTCAGCTTCGGCTGGGCCGGGGAATGGCCGGGTGAGGCCGAACCGCAACAGGGTTTGTTCGGGGACGCCTTCTATGCCCGGCGTGTCAGAGGCCTCGCCCCGGGTATGCGGGTCGTCGGCGAAGCCGCCGACTTCAACCGAATGCTGCGGCGTGCGGTAGCCCGAGATTCCGATCAGGTGCAGGTGGAGAGCCTTGCCAAGCCTGTTGAGGCGGGCGGCGATCTCGGGCTCCTCGCCGAAGCTGTAGTTGGTGCCGGGTGCTGGAAAGAACCCGTACTGCCCGGTGTCCGGCGCAGGGCCGCCGATGATCCCGCCACGCGCGTATGAGGCGCGCTCGCTGGCGGCGGCTCGGACCTGCAGGATTGCTAGCTGATGCTTGACCTGCCCCAGCTCGGCTTGTTTGCGGGCGCGATCGCGGACGGTCGTGCGCTCGTGCTCGAGCACCGCGAGGCGCAAGCTCTCGACCTGGTCTCTCTCAACCGCCACCGCCGCAGTGACGCGCTGCCGGCGCGCCACCGCTTCGGCCATCCGAGCCGTCTGGGCGTGCACCTGTAGTTCAGTGGCGGCGACCTGCTTTACGACACTGGCGTTTTGCCTGGCGATCCGCCTCATCTGATCGATGCGCCCCAGGAGGTCAGAGAATCCGCGTGACTGGAGCAGGACGTCGACGAGGTCCGGCGAGGGGGATTCGTATTGCGAGACCAGCTGGGCGGCAAGGACGTTCCGGTCGTTGGCGAGCTCGGCGCGCACCGATGTCAGCCGGGTGCGTGCGGTCGCAAGCTCCCCTTGGCTGCGCGCCAGCAGCGTCTGCTGGATCGCGAGACTCGACTCGATCGAAGCGAGCCTCGAGTGCAAGTCGCGAATCCGTCCCTCGTCGGCGCCGATCCGGCTCGTGTCCTGGCCCACGCTCTGCTCGAGCCCGCGCTCTCGTGAGCCAAGGTCGCCGAGTCCCGCGGGCGCACAGGCGAGCATCGCGGTAAACGATGCGAGCACGGCGAGCGCGAGCACACCGCGACGGAGTGTGATCTGTCGCTGCATGTGAAGCTCCGGGCGGCAGCGCGGACGCGGGCGAACCTACCATCTCTCCTCCTCACGGGCAGCGCCTGCAACGAGACTTGCGCGGCCGGCCGGGGCGGCGAGGACGATCGATTAGGAGGACTCAAGTTGAGCGCTAAGAACGACACGGTCGACGACTACCTGAGTCACCTCGACGAGCCAAAGCGCCGCACGCTCGAGGCGCTCCGCCGCGCGATCCTCGAGGTGGTCCCAGAGGCCGAACAGGTGATCTCCTATCGCGTGCCTGCTTTTCGGATGCACGGGAAGACCATTGCCGGCTTCGCCGCGTTCAAGGATCACCTGAGCTACCTGCCGTTCAGTGGATCGATCCTCGGGCAGCTCGCCGACGAGCTTCGCGACTACACGATGACCAAGAGCGCCCTGCACTTCCCGGTCGACCGCCCCCTCCCGCAGGGACTCGTAAGAAAGCTCGTGGAGCTTCGGCTCGCGGAGGTGCAACGCCGCGACCGCTAAGCCGCTTGCCTGAGCGCACGCGTATCTGGCGCTCCCGGGCTTCACTGTCGGGCCTGTCGGTTATCTTCTGACGATGCCAACGGGGAACCGGGCATCCCCGCCCCGCAGAACGCCTTCTCGCCGCCGATCACGTTATCGACGAACCGAGGTCGTCCGCCGCCGCCGGCGCCTGGCGGCACTGGCGGCGCTGGCGGTCGTCGTGGTCGTCATCGTGGTGGTGGTCACGTCGGGTGGCGGATCCGCGCCTACGACCGGCAAGGCCGCCTCATTGGCGAGTGCACGCGGACATAAGGCCTCGTCCGCAGATAAGGGCACTGGCCACGCGCAACCCACGGTCTCGCCCCTCAAGCACATCCCAACCGGTCCGCCGAGCGATCAGCGTCATTTGGTCCTGCTGAGGACGATCGCCGGCCATATCTCGCCCAAGTCCGTCGACGCGTCTGGTACGGGGCTGGTGTTCGCCCAAAACATGATGTACACCCACACCGTCACCGTCTACAACAGCAACTCCGGACAGCGCGTGAAGACCATTCCCGACACTGTGCAGATGTCACGGTTCGGGTTCCCGGGACATCCCGGGATCACCCATGGCGCCCCGGTGGAAGCAGCGTTCACCCCGAACGCCAAGTACGTGTACGTGTCTAATTACTCGATGTACGGAAGTGGCTTTGGTCCGGAGGGCAGCGATGACTGCACGCCGGCAAGCGCGGAGGCGGCCGGCGACACCGACAGCTACGTGTACCGCATCAACACGTCCACCCTGGCGATCGACCAGGTGATCAAGGTCGGCTTGGTACCAAAGTTCTTGACAGTCACCCCCAACGGTCGGTATCTGCTCGTTTCAAATTGGTGCTCCTACGACCTAAGTATCGTGGACATCGCCAAGGCCAAGCAGGTCGCCCGTCTGCCGATGGGAGCCTACCCTCGAGGCTTGGCGGTGTCTCCGAACTCGAAGACCGCGTACGTCGCGATCATGGGCAGCGACGAGGTTGTGAAGGTGAACCTCACCACGCTGAAGACCGAGGGCAGCTTCGTCGTCGGTGAGAACCCCCGCCACCTGGTCATCTCACCGAACGGGCGGTACCTCTACGTGTCGCTCAATGGTCCTGGGGACGTGGTCAAGGTCAACCTGGCCGATGATCACGTGATCGCGACCGTCCACACCGGCGTTGAGGACCGCTCGCTGGCGATCTCAACCGATGGGCGCTCGCTCTACGTGGTCAACTATGACTCCGACACCATTACCAAGCTTCGCGCGTCCGACCTGCACGTTCTCCAAACGTTCCCGACCGGGGTACATCCGATCGGGATCACCTACGACCCGAAGACCGGAGATGTGTGGGTGGCCGTCTACAGCGGACAGATCCTGGTGCTCGGCGACAAGGCACCCGGCTAGCCCGGCAGCGGCCCGGCAAGCAGTCCTGCCCGGACCCCCTAGCGTGAGGCTCGGCACGGCTGCCTGCTACGTGGTGCCGTCAGTCGTGCTTCACCGCTTCAAGGGTGTAACTGTGAGGCAAGCGCCACGGACGGTCGGTCAGCCGCCATTCGCCGAGTTCGATTTGCGTCATTTTTCCCGGCAGCGCCTCCCACGGGACGCTGTCGTGCTCTACCAGCATCGTCAGCTTCATGCCCGATTCCAGCAGCGCGGTGATGATCTCCCCCAGTCCGTGATTCCACTCATGGGTGACGTTCTGCGTGAACGTGACTCCGGTCTCAACGTATGTGCCCGGATCATCGAAGATCATCGGCTCGTCGCGCTCGAAATATGGATAATCGGCGACCAACAGCCCATCTGGGCGCTCATCCTCCAGCGTCCAAAGCATCGGGTGCCCTTCACGCATGAACAGCCGTCCACCGGGCGCGAGCAGGTTCGCGACGACATTTGCCCATCGGCGAACCGAGGGCAACCAGCAGATCGCCCCGATCCCGGTGAACACGAGGTCAAACGCCCCGGTGCCGAGTGTCGCCGGAGCTTGGTACACCTCCGCCTCGACAAACTCCACGTGCGGCCCCGCCTTCTCGGAGAGCAACCGCGCATGCTCGACCGATGCAGAGGAAAGGTCCAAACCGGTCATGTGAGCGCCTAGTCGTGCAAGCGAGATCGTGTCCGTGCCGATATGGCACTGCAGGTGGACTCCCCGAAGCCCGCGGATGTCGCCAAGCCGTGGAAGGTCGAACCGAACGACATCGCTGAGGAAGTCTGGATCCTCGACGAACCTCCGCAGGCCATAATCAGCGGAGGCCGCGTGAGCTGGGGCGCGCTCGTCCCAGCTAGCCCGGTTCAGTTCTAGATACCGGTCCATCCCGGCCAACCATACTCAGCCGACCGCGGTTTACCCGCGCCGAGCGGTAGTCCACTAAACGGGGCTTCGGAGCGGCTGGGCCTCGAAGTTGACGATTACCACGAGGCCTCCACCGGCCAACGGCTCAGCCGCAAATATCGCACCGTGGGCGACCGCGATCGCGCGTACGATCGACAGCCCGAGGCCGTGGTGGCCGTCGGCCGCCGCGCCCCGGCCGTCGTTGAGCCGCTCGAACGGCTCGAACAGACGGTCGACATCTGAAGCCTCAACGAGCGGCCCCGTGTTGGTCACCGTCAGGAGCGACCGA
>DASYAP010000113.1:0-33817 GCA_036501265.1 Solirubrobacteraceae bacterium
AGCCCGGAGGCTGGGTCTTCCGCGACCACTCAGTGCAGATGAGTCAGGAGGTCTACGGATTCAAGACGGGGCTCATCGGCGGCGCGGGGAATCTGGTCTTCAACCGCTTCACTGGCCCTGGCCGCGTGGGCCTGCAGAGCGCCTATTACCATCCGCCCGTTCAGGAGGGCAGCGGCGGAAACGCGCAGCGCTCCGGCGGTCAGGGGTTCGGCGACATCGTGGGCGGCCTGCTCGGCAACTGATCATGCCTCCACCATCTGGTCATCTGGCAGCACACCCCCTTCCGCCGGGCATCGTCGGCGCGCTCGACTTGCGCGGCTACCAGCTGCTCGCGGACGTCGCCGGCGTGGGCGCCGGAAGGCTCGGCCGGCAGGCGTTTCTGTTGGTCGCACCCGACCCCGACCCGGCGCTCCCCGACGCCGGCACGCAGATCTCGCTGCACCAGCCGCGCCTTCGCGAGGAGGTCGAGGCCGCGGTCTTCACCCAGCTCGCCGCGCAGCTGGGCTATCTGCGACTGATGGGGTACAGGCTCACGCTCGAGCGCCACGGGCTCCGGAGCAAGATTCACGTGGTCAACCCGGCAACTGGGGCGATCGCCGCCACCATCCCCGATCGCCATCCCGGCAAGTTGTTTGGCGGCGGGGTCACCGCCCGGAGTCTGCTCACGAGTGCCAGCGCACTCCCTGCACCCGGTCCGCCACCTGTTCTGGACAGCCCCGAGCTGCTGCAAAACGTCCTGCTCTCGCTGGCACTGAGAGACGAGACCCTGAGCGGAGCAGAGGCCGCCGAGGTGGCCGAGCAGGCGCTACCGCTCGCCTCAGGCGAGAGTGCGCTCGATCCTCAGGCCGCACTCGAGGCCGCGAAGCGGACGCGCCTGGAAGCCAGCTGAACCGCGTCGGCGGGAGGGCGGCATTTGATGCCCTCCCGCCGACCGCGGGCCACTGTTTGGAGATTTCGAAGGAATAGCCTTCGAAATCTCCAAACGCCCTCCCGCCGACGGCGGGCAGGGGCTACTACGTGAACTTTTGCGTGTTGCTGAAGGCGGCCTTGCAGCCGGTCTTCCTCGTGGCCTCCACGTAGTAGTTCTTCCGCTTCGGGAAGCCGGGGTTGCCCATGTCCCAGATGCCTATGTTGCCCTCGCGCGTGGAGGTCGTCGTATCCATCTTCTGATCGACCGCAGGATTCTGGGTCGAGCCCTTCTGCATGAACGCAATGACCTTGCGGTTCCCCAGACAGCTCTTGCTGGTGCTGAAGATCTTGCCGTGAGGATTGTCCAGGCCCTGCGCGAGCGTGATGCGCGTGGAAGCCGCGGCCCACGCGGCGCCCGCGATGACCAGTGCGCCGCAAATGACCCCTGCGACGATGGAAAGGCGCGCTCGTATCATCATCAGTTACCCCCTTTGGTGGTCCCGTTTAGCGTCACCCTACCAAGACCTTCAGCAGCCGACAATGCGGTTGGACACACACAGCGGTAGGCGACGGCCGCCCCTCTACGAGCGCAATCCGTTTTGGCGACGCGCCCAATCCTCAGCCGAACCAGGCCTTGCCGTTCCAGCGCTCGACCCAGGTCTTCTCGTTTGAGCCCTTGAAATAGGAGCCCACCGCCCAGGCGTCGCTCGGGGAGACCGCGGCGTCGCCGAAGAGCGTGCCATCAAGGGGGGAGGTCGGCTGCACCGTCCAGGCCGTGCCATTCCAGTGCTCGATCATCACGCCCTGGGGGTGCGGGACGGAGCCCACCGCCCTGGCGTCGCCCGCGGACAGCGCGGCCACGCCCAAGAGCATGGTGTCTCCCTTGGACGGTTCAGCGCTCTTTTGAACCGTCCACGCCTTGCCGTTCCAGCGCTCGACCAGCGGCCGGTAGCGGCCGCCGGTGTTCTCGTAGTCGCCCACCGCCCAGGCATTACAGGGCGAGGTGGCCGCCACGCCGTAGAACGCGTTACGTTGCGACCCCGGGTTCGGCGACGGCGCCCCCGACCCCCCACAGCTGGCCGCCGACACGCCGGCGGGCGCTCCCAGCACCACAGCTGCGCAGACCGCAGCAACCGTGGCTGCGCGCGAGACGCCAATTCTCTTCATCGGATTCGCCCTGTCTGCACGTCCCCGGAGCCTCTCTGGCGCGTGGAACCCATAGCACCCTGGCCGCGTTAGGCCAGCGACGTAACGGACGCGCGGCTGGGCTACGTTGGGGGCAATCCGTTTGCGGCCGTTGATTCACGTTGCGCCGCGCGAACGGTTCCCGGCACGACCAGCATGTCGTGGGCGAAGCGCTCAGCGAAGCCGGTCAGGAATGCGACGCCACCGTAATAGAGGATCTTGTTTGCGGTCCCCGAGGGTGTCGCTATCGAGATGAGCCCTCCCTTGAGCAGGACGAAGCTGGCAATTCCGAGCACGGCGCCGATCCACGGCCGGACGAACCCCTGCTGCCTGAAGCTCTTCTTTTCGCCTTCCGGTGCGAGGTTAAGTCCACGTCCGAGCCGCTGCAGGACGCTCAGGCCGGCACCGGTAGCACCCAGCGTCGCGGTCGATACCCACCCTGCGCCAAACCCGATCACATAGGACGCCACCGTAAGCGCGACCAATGCGACGAGCAGGGCCGCAAAGCCCTTGAACATGCCGTCGAGGTACGCGCGCGCAGCGACTCGCTGGACCGCGGCGAGATAATTTCGCTCCTCGCTTGCCAGGCGAGTTCGCAGCGACGCCAAGCCGCGCACGAAGCGGGCTGACGGGCGCTGGTCTCTGTTGCGCTCTCGATACGCCAGGCTCGCCTGCATCTCCCACTGCTGTTGCTCCTCCTGCTGAGGCGTGGGTGGCAATGGGAACTGCGGAACGCCCGCGATGGTGGGCTGCACGGGCCTGTTCACAGACTCGTACCACTGGGCGGTTAGATCATCGAGCCAATGCTGCTCCTCGGCATCGACGCTCTCGGTGAGTTCGGTGGCGAGCGCATACAGTCTGCGCACGCAGATATCACGGGCGTTTGCCTCAGGTGGAGTCGGATCCGGGAGAAAAGTGGTGATCCGGTCCCGCAGACTGACGATCTCTGCCAGTAGTTCGGTCGCGTCCTGGCTGTCGAAGTGCAGAACTTTCCACCACACGAACGCGTCGACGGCGCCTGCGCGCGCTGTCCGGGCCACAGGATCTACCGGAACGTGCACGATTCTGGCTCGGCGGGTCGCGAGCCAATTCTTCAGCCGGCTCCACCAAGTGCTTGTCTCATTGAGGTCAGGGCCTGGGCCGTCGACGCGCTCCAGTAGGACCGCCCCAGCCGGGCACGTGAACCCGTAGCGGGAATCGATGATGTTTCCGTATCGCTTTTCAAAGCCGCGAAGCAGACGTGGGACGAGACGCTCCGCGTAGTTGTTCACCCCCGGCCCAAACCGCGGGTCCCGAACGAGCATCCCGGCCATGAACACCTGAGGGAAGGAAGCCTCGTCGCGCCGAGCCGCCTCTGCCAGCTCATTGAGATACGCCGGCGGGGGCATCCAGCCGGCGGCCTTCGCCGACGCCATCGAGGGCGGATCGCCCAGGACGTCGTCCAGTCCCGGCACGCTCGCTTCGTGCGCATGCTGTTCGGTCGCCACGCGCGGATCATGCTTCGTGTCGCTGCGGGCGTCAACGCCCGGCAACGGGCTTGCGCTCCCTCAACTCACTGCTTTCTTCACGAGCGCGCTGATCGTTGCCTCCACGTCGGGGGTCAGCTCGTTCAGCGCGAAGACGATCGGCCACATGGCGCCCTCGTCCAGCTTCGCCCTGTCGTTGAACCCGAACGTCGCGTATCTCTCCTTGAACTTGCGCGCGTCGCGGAAGTAGCAGAGGACCTTGCCGTCCTTGGAATAAGCGGGCATCCCGTACCAGGTCCTCGGGACCAGTTCGGGCGCGCTTGCTTTGACGATCGCATGGAACCGCCCGGCCAAGGCCCGATCGGATTCCCCCATTGCGGCGATCTTCGCGAGCACTTCGCTTTCGCCGTCCGCCTTGCCCCCAGGCGCAGCATTAAGCTCTCGGACGCGCTCCTTCATCGCGGCTCGCTCCTCGGCCGTGAATCCACTCGAGCTCTTGTTGGCGGCGGTGGTGCGCTTGGCGCGCTTCTGGGTGTTGTTCTTTGGACTCATGGAAACCTCTCAGGTCGTGGCTGCGCTCGGCACAGTTCTTTGATGCGGGTCAGGTTGCCTGCGGGACCGCGGGCGACCCAGTCGCGACCTCGGTCGGCCCGTCTTGAGGTCGGTCAGCCTCCCAGGCGAACCCGTCGGGGTCGGCGAACGTCCCGGCATCGCTGCAGATAATGATCCGATGCGATCCGGCGCCGTCTGGTGAGACGCCGGCGTCCTTCGCCAGCGCACGGCGTCCGTATAGCGCCAGCGTGACGTCCTGGCCGGTGAACTGGACGTACTTGCGGCCGAAGCTCTTGGCCACTTCCAGGCCTTGCTCGACGAAAAACCGCTTGCTCGCTGCAACATCTGCGACCCCCAAAAGCAGCACGAACTCGTCGGTCTGCCGCGTGGCCGGGCCGGTGTTCTTCTTCGATGACGTCGCGACCTTCCAGATCGTCCCGTCCGGGGCACGTACGACGCCGCCGTAGCCCCAGAACGACTTCTTGACCGGCTTGAGCGGCGTCGCTCCTGCGTCTACCGCACCTCCGATGAGCTCATCGACGGTGGCGGGCGCGGACACCACGAGCGACAGCGTGAAGCCACGAAATCCGGTCGTCTGTGCCTGCGAGGGGCGAAGGGCCAGGCGAGGGCCTAGATCAAAAGCGGCGGTGTAGAAAGCCTCGGCGGCCGTAGGGTCGTCCACCTCGAGGGCGACGGAATCGATGGACGTCATTGACGGCTCCTTTCTTAGGTTCTTGGAAGCGGGCCATCATAGTATCAGACTATGATAGCCTTTATCAATGATAATATCTGTCCAGTGAATCTGCGAGACTCAGGCAATGGCTGGATCTATCTCGAGCGACGTCGAGGTGACTGAGTTCGCCGGCCAACTCTTCTTCCGGCTCTGGCGGGCCTCGCACACCCTTACTGCGGAGGCGCTCAATTCGATCGGCCTCACGCCCGCGCTGTTCGCGCTGCTCAACGTGCTCGGGGCTCGCGAAGGGACCATTCAGCAGGAGCTGAGCGTCGACATGGGCATCGACCCGAGCGTCATGGTCAAGCTGATCAATGAGCTCGAAAACGCGGATCTGGCCGAGCGTCGACGGCGTCCTAACGATCGCCGCGCGTGGGAGGTGGTGATCACGCCGAAGGGCCGGCGCACGCTGGTGAAGGCCAGACGTTTGATCTCCCAAATCGAGGACCAGGTGCTGGGCGGACTCACCGCCGCCGAGCGCCGCCAGTTGCTGACGCTCCTGCGCCAAGCACTGGCCTCAGCGCCTCCGCAACCTCCGTGGCGCTCCGAGGAAGGGGACTGAGCGCTCGGCGCCGGTTGGCCGCGGGCCAACGGCCCGCTACCGCAAACTGGAGAGCGCCGGCGCATCGGCCCATTGCAGAGCCTGGTCGACTACCGCGCGAGTGAGCCCTACGGCGGGGTCGATATCGATGAGCAGGGTTGGTGTGTCGCGGCTCGAGGCCCAGGCCTCCGCGTCTGGCGGGAGCGCGTCGTCGATCCACGCCAGCGGGCGTGGTCCCACATGCCTCATGACGGCCGGCAATTTTTCGCGGGGATCGAACGGCACTGGCGGGAATTCGATCGCAGGGAGATCCGGCAGTCCGAGCACCGGGCCCAGCAGCCGGTTGGCGTCAAGACCCCAGGCGGTGGCCCAGACGAGCTCAAACCTCGGGGCCAGCTCCTTGATCCATGGGCCATGCGCTGCGCACAGACGTACCGGTTCTTCGCCGGGGAAGAGATTGTGCTCGGTATAGCCAGGTGGGCAGCTACGCGCCGCAAACGGGTTCAAGACCCCGTCCACGTCGAGCAGCAAAAGCGGATGGCATTGGGTCACCAGGGGTCCTTGATCCGTCCGAAGTGACTGTCGCCAACAACGCAGAGTCCCCGCGCCAGCGGGACTTCGACGATGGAGCTAGCGGGATTCGAACCCGCGACCTCCTGAATGCCATTCAGGCGCTCTCCCAACTGAGCTATAGCCCCGGCGTGGTCTCGTTCGAAGCGTAGTACACGACCCTTCACCGTGAGCGTCCCCGACGCCCCGCACGCGCCGACCCGCGCCTCACTAACCTGACAGCACGATGACCGAAGACAGACGTCCTGGGCGCTACGAACCCGAGCTGATCGAGGCTAAGTGGCAGGAACTGTGGGCCCGTGAGCGCACCTGGGAGGTTTCCAACGAGCCGGGTGAGCCGGGTCCGGGCGCAATACCGGCTGAGAAGTCGTACGTGCTCGAGATGCTGCCCTATCCGAGCGGTGAACCTCACATCGGTCATCTGAAGAACTACGCGCTCGGTGACGCGATCGCCCACTTCCATCGCCGAATCGGCCAAAGCGTTTTGCACCCGATGGGGTACGACGCGTTCGGCCTGCCCGCCGAGAACAACGCGATCAAGACGGGCGTTGCACCCCGGGAGGCCACGGAGCGCTCGATCGCGGCCTACCGGCACTGGTTTCACCGGTGGGGAATCTCCATCGACTGGAGCCGCGAGATTGCGACACACGAACCGTCCTATTACCGCTGGACGCAGTGGATCTTCTTAAAGCTCTTCGAGCGAGGGCTCGCCTACCGCAAGGAGGCGGCCGTGAAGTGGTGTCCCCACGACCAGACGGTGCTGGCCAACGAGCAGGTCATCGACGGACACTGCGAGCGGTGCGGCGCGCTCGTCGAGGCGCGTCAGCTCGAGCAGTGGTTTTTTCGCATCACCGACTACGCCGACCGGCTGCTCGACGATCTCGAGTTGATCGACTGGCCGGAGTACGTCAAGGCGATGCAGCGCAACTGGATCGGCCGTAGTGAGGGGGCCGAGGTGATCTTCCGCTGCGAGGAGCTAGAGATCGACTATCCCGTGTTCACGACCCGCCCGGACACGCTTTTCGGCGCGACGTTCTTCGTTATGGCGCCAGAACACCCGGACGTGTTCAAGCTCGCTGCCGGCACCGCCCACGAGCGTGAAGTTCACGAGTACGTCAACCACGCCGTGACGGAGTCCTCGGACCTACGGGGCGACGCTGAGAAACAAAAGACCGGCGTTGCTCTGGGCCGGACGGTGACCAACCCGGTCACCGGCGGGCAGATTCCGATGTTCGTCGCCGATTACGTGCTGATGGAGTACGGCACGGGGGCGATCATGGCGGTTCCCGCGCACGACCAGCGGGACTTCGAGTTTGCGCAGGCCTTCTCGCTGCCCATCCGGCAGGTGGTCGCTCCCGTGGGCCAGCAAACGGACGGGGCCGGGAGCGCAGCTGCCACGGAGGCCTTTGTGGCCCACTCCGAAGACGAGCAGCTGATCAACTCCGGCCAGTTTTCTGGCATGAATGCCGTGGAGGGGTCGCGGGCGATCGTCGACTGGCTCGACCGCGAGGGCAGGGGCCACGCCTCCGTCAGCTACAAGCTGCGCGACTGGCTGGTATCGCGCCAGCGCTACTGGGGATGCCCGATTCCGATCCTCTACTGCGAGCGCTGCGGCATCGTGCCCGAGTCGGAAGACAGGCTTCCCGTCGAGCTCCCCGACATCGAGGACTACCAACCCAAGGGTCATGCGCCGCTGGCCGGCGCCCAGGACTGGGTGAACGCCAGATGCCCCCAGTGCGGCGGGCGTGCCAGGCGCGAGACCGACACGATGGACACCTTTGTCGACTCAAGCTGGTACTTCCTGCGCTACTGCGACGCTCGCAACGACCGAGCGGCCTGGGATCGTCGCGTCCTGCGGCGCTGGATGCCGGTGGACCAGTACATCGGCGGCGTAGAGCACGCCATCTTGCACCTGATGTACTCCCGCTTCTTCGTGAAAGCGCTCGCCGACATGGAGCTCCTGGACTTCCAGGAGCCTTTCCAGGCGCTGTTCACGCAGGGAATGATCCTGGGGCCCGACGGCTACAAAATGTCGAGCTCGAGGGGCAACGTGGTACTGCCGCGCCCCATCGTCGACCGCTTCGGGGCTGACGCCGCGCGCACGTATGTCCTGTTCATCGGCCCAGCCGATCAGGACGCCGCCTGGTCTGACACCGCGATCGAGGGCGTCCACCGGTTCCTCTCGCGCCTGTGGCGGTTGGGCGATCAGCTGGCAGGCGAGCCGGGGCCGGCCGAGCAGCCCGGCGACCCTACGGGCGTGGACGAGGCGCTGGTGCGCAAGGCCAACTGGGCGATCGAGAAAGTGACCGGCGACCTCGCTGAGCGGTTTGCCTTCAACACCGCCATCGCCGCGGTGATGGAGCTGGTCAACGAGGTTCACCGCCACCCCGGCGCCGGCCTGCCCGCACGGCGGTTCGCGACGGCGACGGCTGCTTCGCTCGTGTTTCCCTTCGCCCCCCATCTCGGCTCCGAGGTCTTCGAGCTCCTCACGGGGCGACGGGTTTGGGAGGAGCCGTGGCCCGTGGCCGACCCCGCGATGCTTCAGGCCGATACCTTCGAACTGGTCCTGCAGGTCAACGGCAAGGTCCGCGACCGTGTCAGCGCGCCGACGGGAGCGTCGCGCGATGAGCTCGAGCGACTGGCTCTTGCAGCGCGCGGCGTCCGCAGCCACGTGGACGATCGCGAGGTGACGAAGATCGTCGTCGTGCCGGACAGGCTCGTAAATATCGTGGTGCGATAGCGCGAACGGTTTTCCGTGGCGCCCGCAAATCCTTCGTTCAAACCCGCTTACCTGATTCACGGTGATGACCAAGGGCGCATAGGGGAGCGGCGCGCTCGCCTGCGGGCCCTCGCCCAGGAGGTGAGCGGACCCCAAGGTGTCGAGGTCATCGAGGGGGAGGCAGCGACGCCAGACGCTGTGGCCGGCGCACTGGGAGCAATGACCTTCGCCCGCGGACGCCGCTTCATCATCGTCGACGGCGCGGAACGTTGGGGGCAGAAGGCACTCCCGCCGCTGCTCGAGGCTCTTCGTTCGATCCCTCCCGATACGACGGTCGCGTTCTTTGCGCGCGAAGAGGCCAGGCTCTCGGTGTCGTCCGCTCTGGTGGATGCCGTCCGCGCCGCCGGCGGTCACGTAGAGGCGGAGCGGAGCGTTAAGCCGTGGGAACTTCCTCGGTGGGTCGCGGAGCGGTCGCGCGAGCTGGAAATCGAGCTGGAGCCCGACGCAGCCCGCGCGCTCATCCAGCATGTCGGCGAGCGCCAGCAACGCCTCCAGCGTGAGCTCGAGAAGCTCGCCCTTGACGTGGGCCCGGGACGCCGGTTGACCGTAGACGAGGTGGAGCAGCTCACCGCGGCCTCGGGCGAGCGCAAGGTATGGGCGCTCGCCGATGCCGTGGTCGCGGGTGACGGCCAGGCGGCGGTGCAGCTGTATCTGGCGCTTCGGGTCCAGGGGGAGCGCTTGCCCGGCCTGATCTACTGGATGGCTCAGCGCCTCCGCCAGGCCGCGGACATCGCCGTGCGGCTCGAGGAGGGACAGGCCGTCGGTCAGATCAAGCGCGGCCTGAGGATGCCCTCGCGCGCCGCCGACAGGCTGATTGCCGACGCCCGCAAAGCGGGGGTGGACAGACTGCGCCGAGCCCTAGAGCAGCTTGCGGACCTCGAGCTGACGTCGCGCGGCGGCGGACCGGGCATCTCGAGCGAGGACACGGCGATGATGCTCGCGCTCGAGCGGATCGCGCAGTGAACGCGCGACTAGCCCTCGGCCACGCCGTGGCGAATCTGGGCCGCGCGCGACTTCTTGCGCGCCCCAGTGTTTCGGTGCAGCGCCCCGCGCTTGACCGCTTTGTCGATCGTCTGCACCAAGGCGCGGTGCTCGCTGTCGGCGCCTTCCTCCTCGCCCGCCGCGACGGCGCGCTCCAAACGGCGGAAATACGTCTTGATCTTCGACGTGTAGCGACGGTTCTCCAACCGCTCGCGTTCGGAGCGAAGAATTCGCTTCTTCTGTGAGTGAATGTTCGCCATAGCAAAGGACAACCGCGGAGCAGTCCGCGGCGCGGTCGCTACTTTAGCGTTATTGATGTGGGCGGGCCGCATGCGGCCCGCCCCCGGCGGGCACATGTGCCCGGCGCTCGGGCTTGCCGCGCGCTCGGCGTCCGGCCTCGCTTTAATGCGCGGCGCCCGAGTCGTCCGGCTGGTCCGTGCATGCGCGGACCGAAACGTGATTTCCGCCCTCACGGTGTCCGCCCGCGCCAGTCGGCACCATTGGTAGCGCCCGTGTCCGAAGATACGCTCGTAGCCTCGCGCCCAGACGCGCCGGAGCCGCCGCCTCGGCCCCGTCGCCGGCTTGCGTTCAGCGCGGCGATCTTCTCGGTCGGCACTGCCCTTTCCCGTATCGCGGGGCTGGTCCGCGACATCATCGCCGCGAGCTACTTCGGCACCACCGCGGCGGCCTCGGCGTTTACCTTTGCCTACCAGATCCCCAACTTGGTGGCAGGGCTCTTCGCGCAGGCGGCGCTGTCGGCGGCCTTCGTTCCTGTCTTCACTGAACTGCTCCAGCAGGGACGAAAGCGCGACGCCTTCCGGGTCGCCTCGAGCCTGTTCTGGATCATCCTCATCGGGCTGGGCGGGATCACCGCGCTGCTGATCGCCTTCGCCGGGGTGATCATGCCTCTGTTCACCGGTAGCTCCTTCTCTGCCGCGGACAACGCGCTGACCGTTGGGCTGGCGCAGGTGCTGTTCCCGGTGGTGCTGCTGCTGGGACTAACCGGGCTCCTGGTCGGAATCCTGCAGGCCTTCGAGGAGTTCACGATGCCCGCGATGGCCCCGGTGGTGTGGAACATCGTGATCATCGTGGTGTTGGTCGTGCTTCGGCCGCACTTTCACAGCAACCTGGGGATCTACGCCTTTGCAATCGCCTGGCTGGTGGCTACGGCGGTCCAATTCGCCCTGGTTGCGTCGGCGGTGCGCCGGCTCGACTTTCGACTGGAGTTCACCATTGACTGGCACGACCCCAGGGTGCGGCAGGTCTTCGCGTTGATGCTCCCGGTCACGATCGGGCTCGGAATCGTCAACCTGGACCAGCTCCTGAACTCGGCCTTCGGCGCACTGGTGTCTACCCAGGCGCCGAGCGCGATCGACCGTGCCTTCCGTATCTACATGCTGCCGCAAGGCGTGTTCTCGGTCGCGATCACGACGGTGCTCTTCCCGACGCTCAGCCGGCTGGCAGTCCACCGCGACGCGACGGGCATGCGGCGCACCGTCGGGAACGGCATGCGCCAAATCACCTTGCTGTTGATGCCGTGCACCGCCCTGCTGATCGTGCTGGCCACACCGATCACCCGGCTGGTCTACCAGCGGGGAACTTTCACCGCACACTCGACGGACCTTGTATCGACGGCGCTCTTCTGGTTCGCCTTCAGCCTCCCATTTGCAGGGATCAACCTGCTCCTGTCGCGGTGCTTCTTCGCCGTGAAAAAACCCTGGATTCCGACGCGTCTGGCGGCGGTCAACATGGTCGTCGACGTGATCGTCAGCATCGCCCTGTACAAGCCCCTCGGCATCGCCGGGCTTGTGATCGGCACCGCCGCGGCCAACCTGGTCATGACCTGGCTTCAGTTCACGCGCCTGCGCAGAGGGCTTCAAGGCCGCCTCGACGGCCGTCAGACCGCGATGATCGCGATACGGATCTTGGTGGCGGCCGCGATCAGCGCCGCGGCTGCGCGCGGTCTCTGGGCTGGGCTCGACCACGTCCTGGGTCGCGCCCTGCCCGCGCAAGTCGTCTCGGTCGGAGTCTCGCTGCTTCTCGCGGCCGTGATCTACGCCAAGCTGGTGCTGGTGATGAGGATCCCCGAGGCGCGGCAGATCGAACAGCTCGTGAGGGGCAGGCTCGCCCGCACGCGCACTGCCCACTGACCGCTCTACGACCGCAGCTCCAGAGCAGGCCCCTACGCTTGCTTTGGTGGCCCCTCAGAGCTTTATGAGCGACCAAGCCCACATCCGCAACTTCTCGATCATCGCCCATATCGACCACGGGAAGTCCACGCTGGCCGACCGCATCCTCGAGCTGACCCATACCATCGACCCGCGCGCGATGCGAGCCCAGGTGCTCGACACGATGGACCTCGAGCGCGAGCGTGGAATCACCATCAAGGCCCAGGCGGTCCGCGTCTTTTACCAGTCCAAGCGCGATGGCCGGACTTACCAGCTGCACCTGATCGACACCCCGGGGCACGTGGATTTCACGTACGAGGTCTCGCGCTCACTTGCGGCGTGCGAGGGCGCGCTGCTGGTCGTCGACGCCTCACAAGGAGTCGAGGCCCAGACGGTCGCCAACACCTATCTGGCTATCGACGCCGGCCTGGAGCTGATCCCGTGCCTGAACAAGGTGGATCTCCCCGGGGCCGAGGCCGAGCGCGTGGCCGGGGAGGTCGCGGATCTCCTCGGTGACCCGGCGGAAGCAGTGGCGCGGATCAGCGCTAAGACCGGGGAGGGTGTCGAAGAGCTCTTGGAGGAAGTTGTGGCGCGGGTGCCGCCGCCCCACGGTGACCCAAGCGGGCCCCCCCGCGCGCTGATCTTCGACTCCCAATTCGACCCTTATCGGGGGGTGATCGCGTACATCCGGGTGGTGGACGGGACCTTCTCGCGGGGAGAGGCCATCCGGGCGATGCAGGCTAAGACGACCGCCGAAATCGACGAGATCGGGTTCTTCACCCCCCAGATGACGTCGGCCTCGGCGCTGCGCGCCGGCGATGTCGGCTTCTTGATCACGGGCATCAAGGACGTCACGAAGCTTCGGGTTGGCGACACGCTCACGACCGCGAGGGACGGCGCACAGCAGCCGCTGCCCGGCTACCGCGAGGTCAAGCCGATGGTCTTCTGTGGCGTCTATCCGATCGATTCAGACGACTATCCCGACCTGCGCGACGCGCTCGAGAAACTCTCGCTCAACGACGCCGCTCTCACCTTCGAGCCCGAGAACAGCGACGCGCTCGGGTTTGGTTTCCGCTGCGGATTCTTGGGCCTCTTGCACATGGACATCGTTCGCGAGCGGCTCGAGCGCGAGTACGACCTAGAGCTTCTGCAGACGATGCCGGGCGTGGAGTACGAAGTGACGCTCACCGACGGCACAATTATCCCGGTCCGTTCGCCCAACGAGATGCCTGACGCCGCGCGAGTGGCGGCAGTGCGAGAGCCATACATCCGCGCGCAGCTGCTGGCCCCGCGGGAGTTCATCGGCACGATCATGGAGCTATGTCAGGAGCGCCGCGGCACCTCTGAGGGGATTCATTTCCTCTCGACGGAGCGGGTGCAACTCACCTACGACCTCCCGCTGCAGGAGATCGTCCTCGACTTCTTTGACCAGCTCAAGTCGCGGACGCGCGGATACGCGTCCCTCGACTACGAGCCAATTGGGATGCGCGAGTCGGATCTCGTGAAGCTGGACATTCTGCTGGCGGGAGAGCCGGTTGACGCCCTTTCGATGCTGGTCCACCGCTCAAAGGCGTACGTGGCGGGGCGTGCCATGGCCGAGAAGCTGCGCGAGAAGATTCCCCGCCAGCAATACGACGTCCCGATCCAGGCGGCGGTGGGCGCGCGGATCATCGCCCGTGAGACGATCAAGGCGTACCGCAAGGACGTCACCTCGAAGTGCTACGGCGGCGACATCACGCGCAAGCGCAAGCTGCTAGAGCAGCAGAAGCGAGGCAAGCAGCGGATGAAGCAGGTCGGCCGCATCGAGGTGCCCCAGGAGGCGTTTCTGGCGGTACTCGAGTTGGGTGGGGCGGGCTCGCGTTAGAGCCAGGCCTGGCGGTCGGCCGGGCCGTGGACCTGGTTCCAGCCGCCTGGGGGCGGACGGTGACCGTAGCGGGAGCGGCACCGGGAGCCCCGGCAACCGAAGAACCACACGCCGAACAGGATCCAGGCGCCGCCGGCGACGATGGTCCCGGTGACGATCAGCGCGACGAGCGCCACCAAGGCTGCCGCCACCAGCGCGACCGCGAGGACGCCCACCGCTCCGCCCGTGCGCGTAACAGCGCGCGGACGGGCCGCGGCCAGCTGGTCGTCGGGGAGGTCGTCTACCAACGCATCGAGCTCACCGTAGGTGCGCGCGGTGAACGCGGCCTCGATCCGCTGCTCGAGCTCCTCTGCGAGCAGCCGGCCCTCCGCGGCAGCCTTGCGCAGCCTGTCGGCGACCTGCTCCCGGTCTGCGTCCGATGCCCTGACGTTGCTTCGCCGTACCATCTCGCTCGTCTCATTAACGTTAGCGCTCATGACGCTGATGGTCGCGGCCTGAGCTCGAATGGACCTGGGACTGCGTGATCGCGCGTGCATCGTGACCGGCGCCTCGGGCGGGTTTGGCGGCGCGACGGCCGAGCTGCTCGCCCACGAGGGCGCCGCCATCCTCCTCGTGGCCAGGCGCGAAGACCGGCTACGAGTCGTTGCGCAGCGCTGCATCGAGCTGGGCGGCAGAGCGCTCCCGTTGGTCGCGGACCTCACCGCCGCCGATGCCGGCGACCGCGTCGTCGCGGCGTGTGAGCAGGAGTTCGGCCGAATCGATGCCCTGGTCAACAGCGCGGGGACGACGGCTGCACGCTCGCTGGAGCAACTGACCGAGGAGGACTGGCAGCGCCAGTGGGAACTCAACGTGCTCGCGCCGATGCGTCTGATGCGAGCCGCCGCGCCGCTCATGGCCCAAAGAGGGTTTGGCCGCATCGTCAACATCTGCTCCTCCTCGGGCAAGCGCCCCTCGAGCACGAATATGGCGTACTCGGTGAGCAAAGCCGCCGAGCTCTCGCTTTCGCGTGCGTTCGCCGAGCTGTATGCCGGCCGCGAGGTGCTGGTCAACGCGATCGCGCCCGGCCCGATCGCCGACGACGTCTGGCTCGCGCCGGGCGGGCTGGCCGATCAGCTCGCGCAGAAAAACCGCGTATCGCGCGAGGAGGTGCTCGAGCGCACCGCTTCCGGGGTGCCGCTGGGCCGCCTCGGCTCGGCACAGGAGGTCGCGGCGGTGGTCGTTTTCCTCTGCTCGGAGCAAGCCTCCAACGTCGCCGGCGCAGCGTGGTCGGTCGACGGTGGCTCGGTGCCGGTGATCATCTAGAAGCGTCAGGTCCAGGCGCGCGCCGCATAGACTGCCGGCGGTGCCCGCAACCGATCAAATCGGCAAGACCTATCCCCCCACCGTCTACGCTGTCGGTCGCGAGAAGGTCCGCGAGTACGCCTCCGCCGTCGGCGAGGCGAATCCCCTTTACCTCGACGTCGATGCCGGCCGCGAAGCCGGCCACGCGGACGTGGTGGCGCCGCCGATGTTCGCGGTGGTCTACGCCGGGCCCTCGGTCATGCAGGGGATCTTCGACCCCGAGCTGGGGATCGATTTCAGCCATCTGGTCCACGGCAGCCAGGAGTTTCGCTGGGGGCCGCTGGTGGTCGCCGGGGACGAGATCGTGACGACGACCGCGGTCAAGGACGTCTCCGTTCGCAGCGAGTTCAGCTTCTATGTCTTTGAGTCGCGCTCGGACAACCAGCGGGGCGAGACGGTGTCCACGGGAATCTGGAGCAACATCGTCAGAGCAGCCCAATGACCCTCGAGCAGGGACAGAGCATCGAGCTCAAGGTGACCCCTGACCAGTACGTGACCGTCCGCTATGCCGGCGCCTCGGGCGACTTCAACCCGATTCACATCGACGAGGAGTTCGCGCGCAGTGTGGGGCTTCCCGGGCGGATTCTCCACGGGCTGTGGACGATGGCGCAGGTGGCGCGAGCGCATACGGACGCGGGGGGCGGTCCAGAGGCACTCGAGCGCCTCGCGGTTCAGTTCCGCGGGATGGGGGTGATGGGAGAGGAGGTGACCGTCACCGGGACCGTGCGGTCTGTGGAGAACGGAGTCGCGCTGGTCGATTCGGAGGCCCACCAGGGCGACCGACGCCTCATCCGCAAGGGGGAGGCGGAGCTTCGGGCGCAGTGACCGGCTTTCAGGAAGCGACAAGCGGCTACACCGAACCGGGCCGCTCGGCGCCCGCGCTTTTCCGGGTTCTTGCGGTGGTCGTCTCGAGTTGACCTTCACGGGTAGGTCGCCACCGTGGTCTGCTCGAGCTTCTTGAGGCTGTTGGTCGAGCTGGTAGCGAGGTCGAGTGGGGCGCTGGTCGCACCGGTGCTCATCGTCACGTGTCGATCGGTTGGAGAGGGATGCGGCAGCCTCGGAACGGACCGATCGACCTTGGCGAAGTTGAAGGCGCTCGTGAGGTCGCCTACCGCCGAACGCCGCCACGAAGACAGGTTCGGCACTTCCGCCCCGAAGCGCGTCTCCAGGAACCGCAACAGCGACGTGTGGTCGAAAGCGTGAGAGCACACGAAGCCCCTGCCGCGAACGGGGAAACCACGACCAACGGCACCTGAAGCCGAGGCCGATAGGGCCTCTCACCCCACTCGCGTCGGAGGGCAGCGGCGTGGTGGTCACGTACTCGCCCTTGGTGTTGCTCGGGCATCGTTGTCCAGCTCAGAGTTGCGAACCGCTCGACCCTGGTCGTGCTCGTGGACAGGATTGGCCCGCCGTGAGTGCCGGCCGGATCCAGCCAGGCCGACATCGAGTACAGACGGTTCGGATCGGTCGGTCCGATGACCGAGCAGTGGTAGTTGTCGCAGATCGTGAACGCGTCGGCCAACGCGTAGTAGAACGACAAATCCGAGCGCTTGTAGTAACCCATCGTCAAGGGTCCGTTCGCCTTGCCGTCGACGGTCAGGTGCTTCTTGACAAAGCCGTCCAGGCGGCCGTCGTGCCAGTAGGCGTGCTGAGGCCCTCCAGCTGTGGTTGATGTCGTTCGTGCACTCGCCGTTGTCGTAGGACCGCAGATGAAACGGATACAGATGGTCTGACTCGTAGCCGTGCGGGTACCCGGGCTGCGCGAAGATGCTCAAGCCGCTGCCATCGTCCAATCGCATGACGTGGCCGTCCGCAAACCCCCGGACGCCGCGGTAGGACCCGAAGTAGTGGTCGAACGAGCGGTTCTCCTGGATCACGATGACCACGTGCTCGATGTCCGCCAGCCTCCCGCAGCGCGGGACGCCGCCAGGGCGCGGGCGATCATGTCGTTGCTGGCCAGCACTGCCGCGCCTGCCGCGGCTCGGCCGCTGACGAACTGCCTCCGCGTCAGTCCAGTGGCCGATCCCACAGCGCGTCCTCCTGGATTGCTAAGCCGGCACGCGGTATACCCGACCTACAATCGGCATTGTGACCGGCAAGCGCAGCGAATTTGTGTCCCTCGCGTAAAAGTCAGAAAACCAGGTGATAGACGAACCGCGTACAGGCGAGAGCGAGCGCCGGCCGGACGCCTTGAGCGACCGGCAAGAGCTTGTGCTGCGCAAGGTGGTCGAGGGATACCTCGCCGTAGGCTCGCCCGTCGGCTCCAAGGTTTTGGCAGCGGGTGTGGAATGGGGACCATCCACGATCAGGCACGAGCTCGCCAACCTCGAGGAGCTGGGGCTGCTGGCTCACCCCCATACGTCGGCCGGGCGGGTTCCCACAGAGGCCGGCTACCGCTACTTCGTCGACTGGCTGCTACCGGGGGACTACGCCCAGTCTCGGCCCGCGCTTTCCCTCTCATTCGTGCAGAGCGAGCTCGATGAAGCGATGCGCATGACGACCGAGACCCTTTCTCAGGTCACAAACCTCCTGGCGATCGTCACCGCTCCGCCCATCGAGACCTCCACGATCCGTCGCATCGAGGTGCTCGCGCTTCAGCCGCAGGTCCTGATGGTGGTGGTGATCACTTCCACCGGGGGCGTGACCAAGCGGATGTTCACGTTCCCTCGGCCGGTTGACCCCGGCCTCGCGCACTGGGCTCTCAGCTACCTCAACGAGCGGCTGGTGGGGCTCGGACTGGGGGCGCGCATGATCCACCAGCGGCTGCACGATCCGTCGCTCTCGCCCACCGAAGTGGACTTTTTGGGCGCCCTGGCGCCGGTGTTCACAGAGCTCGAGGAATCCGCGCAGGCGTCCATGTACGTGGAGGGAGCGGCGCGTTTGCTGCGGATCGATCGGCTCGCCGACGTCTCCGAACTCCAGTCGCTCATGGAGATGCTCGAGCGACGCGTCACGTTGCTCTCAGTGATGCGCTCCGCGCTGTCGGAACGTGGGGTGCACGTGCGAATCGGAGCCGAGAACGAGGCTCCCGCGTTGCACTCGCTCGTGGTGGTTGCGGCGGGCTACGGACTGCCCCAGCGCCGCCTCGGTGCGGTCTCGGTGATCGGCCCGATGCGCATGGATTACGATCGCGCGATCCGTTCGGTGCGCGACGCGGCATCCCAACTTTCGCGGTTTGTCACCGACTTCTACGATGAGCTATGAGCGGGGGGCGAGCGATGAGGGGCGGTCGGCGATGAGCACCGGTCAGGCGCGCCGCGACTACTACGAGATCCTGGGCGTCCCGAGAACCGCGTCCGAGGCCGAGATCAAAACCGCTTTCAGGCGTCTGGCGCGTGAGCTTCATCCCGACGTCAACAAGCAGGACCCCGATGCCGAGGAGAAGTTCAAGGAGGCGGCGGAGGCATATGAGGTGCTCTCGGACTCAGAGCGCCGCGCGACCTACGATCGCTACGGCCACGAGGGCCTGCGCACCGGGGGCTACGCCCCGAACTTCGAGGGCTTTGGTTCGGTTGCCGACATCTTCGAGGCATTCTTCGGCGGGGGCGGAAGTCCGTTCGGCGATATCTTCGGGGCGGGCGCCGGCCGCACGACCGGTCCGATCCAGGGCGGCGATGTCGGGGTCAGAGCCGAGATCGATCTCGCCGAAGCCGCGCAGGGCTCCACGGTTCCCGTCTCCTACGAGGCCGTCGTGCGCTGCGAGCACTGCAACGGGAACGGAGCCGAACCCGGCACCCCCATCGAGACCTGCCCCCGCTGCGGCGGGAGCGGTCAGCTCAGGGCCGTCTCGCGCACGCCGTTTGGCCAGGTCGTGCGGGCGACCGTGTGCGATCAATGCGGCGGCGATGGTCGCGTGGCCACCAAGCCCTGCCGTGAGTGCCGCGGCCGCGGACACAAGGTGCAGCGCGTCAAATTGACAGTCGATGTGCCCGCTGGGATCGCGGATGGCCAGCGAATCAGGGTCAACGGCCGGGGGCACGCGGGCGAGCGCGGGGGCCCGCCCGGCGACCTCTACGTCGAGGTGCGCGTCCGTCCGGATTCGCGCTTTATGCGCGACGGCGACGATTTGGTGACCGTGGTCGACGTGCCGGCGCCGCTGGCGTCGTTGGGCACGACCGTCCAGGTTCCCACCGTCACCGACGGCGAGGTGGAGCTCGAGATTCCCGCCGGCACCCAGCCTCATGAGGACTTCCGGGTTCGGGGCAAGGGGATGCCGTCGCTCCGCGGCCGGCGCAGGGGGGACTTGCGGGTCGTGGTAAACGTGATCGTGCCTGGCCATCTGAATCGGGAGCAGCGCGGACTGATGCAGCAGCTGGCGGACACGCTCGGCGAGCACAACATCCGCACCGACGACGGCGTCTTTAGCAAGCTGCGCCGCGCCTTCGGCGGTTGATCCGTCTCGCCGTTCGCGTACGGCGCGAACAGGCCGAGCTCGTGCTCGCTGAACTGCTCGAGCTGGCGCCCAGCGGTGTGGAGGAGGTCGCCGTTGGCGATGGGGCGATCGAGTACGCGGTGTACGGAGCCCCGGGGGAGTTGCCCGCGCTGCCCGCGCTGCGTGCCGCCGCGGGCGACGCCCTCGTCGATGTCACGAGCTCAGAGGTCGCCGACGATTGGCGGGAGCGCTGGCGCTCGTATCACCGTCCCGCGGTGGTGGGAAAACGGCTCACGGTCCGTCCCCCCTGGGAGCCCTCGGGCACGACCCCACTGGACGTGGTCATCGACCCGGGGCAGGCGTTTGGCACCGGCGCTCACGCGACGACGCGCCTGTGCCTGGAGCTGCTGCTCGAAGTCGGCCCGCCCGGGTCTTTGCTCGACCTCGGTTGCGGCTCGGGAGTGCTCGCGATCGCGGCCGCCAGGCTTGGCTTCGCTCCGGTCGTGGCCGTCGACAACGACCCAGCCGCAGTTGCCGCGGCGAAGGCCAACGCGGCTCTCAACGCAGCCGATATCGAGGTCCGGCGCCTGGATTTGCGCTCAGAGCGGGGGCCTTGCGCGGACACGATCACGGCCAACCTGCTGGCGCCCCTGCTCGAGCGCTGGGCAGCGGACGTGGCCAGAAGTTCCGAGATTCCGGGGCGCGTCATCGCCGGCGGCCTGCTGACGGGCGAGGCGGACTCGGTCGCGGACGCGTTTGCGGCCGCGGGTCTGCAGGAGACTCGCCGCAGGACGGAGAGCGGGTGGGCGGCGCTCCAACTCGAGTCGGCGCCGACCGATCGCGAGAAACGAGCTGATGCTGGGTCTATCCTGAGCTGACGTGACTGTCCTGGATCGGGTGCGCAGCGACATGACTTCGGCGATGAAGGCGCGTGAGCGCGAGCGCGTTGGCGCGCTGCGGATGCTGCTCTCAGAGCTGCAGAAGGCGGCCAAGGAGGGCAACGGCGATGAGATCGCTGTGTTGCGGCGCGAGCGCAAGCGCAGGCTCGAGGCGGCCGAGCAGTTCCGCGAGGGAGGCCGACCCGAGCTTGCCGAGCAGGAGTCTGCCGAAGCGACGCTGATCGAGACCTACCTGCCCGCCGAACTCGAAGACACCGAGCTTGACGCGATTATCCGAGAGGCCATCACTGAGACAGGGGCCGCTGGACCGAAGGACATGGGGGCGGTGATGAAGGTCGTGATGGCCAAAGCGGGCGGCCGTGTAGACGGCAAGCGCGCTTCGGCGCGCGTCCGCGAGGCGCTGAGTTGAGTGGTGCGTAAGCAGATCGAGCTCGACAATGCCGTCGCGCTCGAGCTCGCAGGCAGCGAGGACGCGGTGCTGCGGGCCCTGGAGGCGCATCTCGACTGCGACATCCACCTGCGCGGCAACGTCCTCACGCTCGACGGGTCGCCCGAGGCCGTCGACGCCGCCGCCGCTGTCATACGCGAGCTATCGGAACTGATTGCTCAGGGGCACGAGATCGCCCCGGGCACGATCGAGGCGGTCACGCGCGCGCTCGATGAGCACACGTCGCCCGCGAGGATCCTCGAAGACGTGGTGTGGCGCCACCGCACGACCAAGGTCGCGCCGAAGACCGTCAACCAGAAGCGCTACGTCGACTCGATCCGTCACAACACGATCACGTTGGGCATCGGCCCGGCCGGCACCGGCAAGACCTTCCTGGCGGTCGCGCTGGCCGCCGCAGCGCTGAGCCGGCGCGAGGTCAACCGGATCATCCTCACCCGCCCGGCCGTCGAGGCCGGCGAGCGGCTGGGCTTTTTGCCCGGCGACCTGATGGCCAAGGTGGACCCTTATCTCCGGCCGCTTTTCGATGCGCTGCACGACATGCTGGAGCCGGACAAGGTCGCACAGCATCTCGACCGTGGAGTGATCGAAGTCGCTCCCCTCGCGTACATGCGCGGCCGCACCATCAACGACTCCTTCATCATCCTCGACGAGGCCCAGAACACGAGCCCCGAGCAGATGAAGATGTTCCTGACGCGGCTTGGGTTCAACTCGAAGATGGTGGTCACGGGCGACATCACCCAGATCGACCTGCCGCGGGAGCAGGATTCGGGGCTCGTGGTCGTGGCGGACATACTGAGCGCCGTCGAGGGGATCCAGTTCATCCGCTTCGGCGAGGAGGACGTCGTCCGCCACAAGCTGGTCCGTCGCATCGTCGCGGCCTACAACGACCACGCGCAACGGTTGGCGCCCGAGCTCCGCCCGCGCACCCGTCCACAAGCCCGCGGGGCGTGAGCGGCCTGGAAGTCGAGATCGTCGGCGGTCGCGCCGGCGACGTCGAACAGCTGAAGCGTCTCTGTACCGGGGCCCTCGCCCGCGTCGGCGTCACGGACGGCCATCTCGCGATCGAATTCGTCGACGAAGAACGCATCTGGGAGCTGAACCGTCGCCACCGCGGCGTGGATCGCCCCACCGACGTTCTCTCTTTCGGCATCGACGAGGCCGGCCCGGCAGCCGGTCCACGTGAGCTTGGCGACATCGTGATCTGTCCGTCGCGCACAGAGGACATCGGCGAGGCCGTCGTGCACGGTGCTCTTCACCTCGCCGGCATGGACCACGAGGCCGACTCCGGGGAGATGCTCGCGCTCCAGTCCGAACTGATCCGCTCACACCAGCCGTGACCGGGGCGACGACCCGCTCGGGTTTTGTCGCCCTCGCCGGGCGCCCCAACGTCGGGAAGTCGACGCTCGCCAACGCCGTTGTCGGCGCCAAGGTGGCAATCGTCTCCGATAAGCCCCAGACCACGCGACGCGCGATCCGGGGCGTCGCGACCGGACCGGACTGGCAGCTGGTATTGATCGACCTCCCCGGCGTCCAGCGGCCCCGCGACGCACTCACCAACCGCATGCAGCGGCGCGTGGAGCAGGAACTCGCCGAGGCCGACGGCTGTTTGCTGGTGGTGAGCGCCGAGCAAGGCATCGGCCCCGGCGACCGCTTCATCGCGCGCCTACTTCAAAGCGCCCCGATTTGGACGGTAATCGCGGTCAACAAGGTTGACGCCGCGAGCCCTGCGCAGACCATGTCCGCGCTCAGCGAGGCGGCCGATCTGGGGATCTCCGACCACGTCTTTCCCGTCTCGGCCCGAACCGGACACGGAGTCCACGAGCTGCTGGAGACGCTTATCGGCCTGCTTCCTCCTGGACCCTTCTACTTCGAGCCGCGCCAGCACACAGACCAGGCGCAGCCCATCTTGATCGCCGAGCTGGTGCGCGAACAGGTTCTGCGGCGCACTCGAGAGGAGGTCCCGCACGCCGTTGAGGTTGAGGTCACAGAGATAGAACGCCAGGACGGCCTGGTGCGGATCGCAGCGGTGATCCTCACCGAGACACAGTCCCAAAAGGGCATCCTGATCGGTGCGGGCGGGCGGATGGTCAAGGCGATCGGCACCGCCGCGCGCCGCGCGATCGAGCGCGAGCTCGGGACCCGCGTGCACCTGGAGCTGTCGGTGAAGACCCGGCGCCACTGGCGTGCCGACGAGCGGCTGCTCGACAGGCTCGGGATCGAGTAGCAGCGCACTCTCTGGCCATTTACCGCCAGGGGGTGGCGGTGAAGGGACAAAGACCGGTCCGTGCGCGCTCGCGAGACTGCCACAATCGCGGCAGTGGACGACTCGGACATCGCCTTCGACGAAAAGGGCCTCGTTCCGTGTGTGGTGCAGGATTGGCGCACCGGCGAGGTGCTGACGCTCGCGTACATGAACGACGCCGCCCTGAAAACGACGCGGGAGACCGGCGAGGTGCACTTCTTCAGCCGTTCGCGCAATGAGCTGTGGCGCAAGGGGGAGACCTCGGGCAACACCCTCGCGATCAAAGCGCTGCGCTACGACTGTGACGGCGACGCGCTGCTGGCCCTCGTCGAGCCGGCGGGTCCCGCGTGCCATACGGGTGAGCGAACCTGCTTTTTTCGCGGCGAGCTCGAGCCCGCGGCGCCGCACGAGGCCCTTCCGACGCTCGAGCGCACCATCGCTCGGCGGGCGCGCACGCGACCGGCAAATTCCTATACCGCGGAGCTCCTCAACGACGCCACACGATCCGGCGCCAAGGTGCTGGAGGAAGCCGATGAGCTGGTTCGAGCCGCGCGGGCCGAGTCCACCGAGCGCGTGTCGGAGGAGGCGGCCGACGTCCTCTATCACGTCGCCGTGCTGCTCCAGGGCCGCGAAGTGAGCCTGACCGACGTCGAGCAGGTTCTTGATGGTCGTCGTAAGCGCTGAACGCTCCGGCGGCGGGGACCAGATGTGGGAGCGCGTGACGCCTTCGCTGACCGAAGCGCGCGCGCTGGCGGAGAACTTCAGCCTGATCCCGGTCTGGCAGACCTTCATCGACGACACCGAGACGCCGGTGTCGGCGTTTCTCAAGCTCAGGGGCGAGGAGCCCGCGTTCCTGCTGGAGTCGGCCGAACAGGGCCGCGTCGGGCGCTACTCGTTCATCGGCTTTCGTCCGCGCAGCGTCCTGCGTTGGTCGCTGAACGACGGCGGGGACCCGTACGCGATCGCGGCGGCCGAGTTGAAACGCTTCCGCCCCGCGCCCAGCCCTGAGCTCCCGTTCACGGGCGGTGCGGTGGGCGTCTTTGCCTACGACCTGGTGCGCACCGTTGAGCCCCTCGCGGACCCCAATCCCGACCCGCTGGGGTTGCCTGACCTCGCGTTGATGCTGACCGGGCCACTGGTGGTGTTCGACCACCTCAAGCACACCATCACCGTGGTGGCGAACGCGTATGCCGACGAGGATCTCGCGCGCTCACACGGAGCGGCTGTGGAGACGATCGCGTCCGTGCGCCGGCGACTCAAGGAGGCCGTGCCGCGAGCTGAGACGAAACCACCCGAAGGGCGAGAAATGCCCGAATTCCGCTGTGACATGGTCCCGGGGCAATTCGAGGCCGCGGTGGCCCGCATCATCGAGTACATCCGCGCCGGCGACGCCTACCAGGTGGTCCCCTCTCAGCGCTGGTCGGCGCCGGTCGCGGTCGATGCGTTCTCGATCTACCGCGGGCTCCGCGCAGTCAACCCCAGCCCCTACATGTACTTCCTCGACTTCGGCGACTTCCAGATCGCCGGAGCGAGCCCCGAGCCGTTGATCACGGTGAACGGAAGGCGCGTCTCAACTCGCCCGATCGCAGGTACTCGCCCGCGCGGCGCGACGGTCGACGAGGATCGCCGCTTGGCGCACGAGCTGCTCTCTGACCCCAAGGAGCGTGCCGAGCACGTGATGCTGGTCGACCTTGGCCGAAACGACTTAGGCCGTGTGTGCGACTACGGAACAGTCCACGTCGACGAGTTCATGGCCGTGGAGAGCTACAGCCACGTGATGCACATCGTCTCCAACGTCAGCGGCAACCTGCGCCCCGGCATCGACGCGCTCGACGCGCTGCGCTCGGTACTGCCGGCCGGCACGCTCTCGGGCGCTCCCAAGGTACGCGCCATGCAGATAATCGACGAGCTCGAACCGGTCAAGCGCGGGGGGTACGGCGGCGCGATCGGCTGGGTCAGCTACGCAGGCGACCTCGATACCTGCATCCACATCCGCACGGTGGTTGTCAAAGATGGCGTTGCCCACCTGCAGGCTGGAGGCGGAACAGTCGCGGACGCGCAACCCAGGCTCGAGCAACGTGAGTCAGAGGCCAAGGCGCGGGCTGTTCTCGAGGCAATCCGGTTGGCGCTCGCGCAGCCCGACTGGCCTTAGTCCCCCCTTGAGCTTGACCCGCCGGCTGCGTAGGCTTGCTTGCCGTGCGCGCTGCGTTTCGACACGGCGTGCGGGGTGCCCTAGTAGCGAGCCTGTGCCTGGGCCTATGCGGCGCGGCCGGGGCTCGCGCGGCGACCTACACCCCGCCGCCAGGGAAGGTGTTCGCCGGGGTGACGGGTGGCTATTCAATCAAGCCCTTCGAGGATCTCGTCGGGCATCACCCGCCGGTCTTCGAAAGATTCATCCGCTGGGACACCCCCACCAACTGGCTCGCGGGCCGGAACTCCGCGTTTCGCACCCGGCTGGCGGTGGCCATGACCACCGCGGTCGCCAAGTACAAACGAGCGGTCGTCTCCTCCAAGGGCATTGCGCTCGGGCGCAGCGATCAGTTCCTGATCGACATGAACCGGAACATCGCCCACTCGGGCAGGATCGTCTACGTCCGCATCATGCCCGAGATGAACGGCTGGTGGAACCCTTACTGCCCTTACAACGAGAACGGCTCATCCCGGGGACGAGCATTCTCGCCTCACTTCTTCATCATGGCTTGGCGGCGAACCGTCCTAATCCTCCGCGGCGGCCCCGTCTGGAGGATCGACCACAGGCTCCACACGATGGGCTTGCCCCCGATCAAGCGCCTCTCGACGACGGCCGCGCTGCCCCGCCCGAAGGTCTCGATCATGTGGGTGCCACAGACTCGCGGCGATCCCGAGGTCGCACGCAACCTGCCAGGCGTCTACTGGCCCGGTAGCGATTATGTGGACTGGGTCGGAACCGACTTCTTCTCGTACTGGCACAACTGGAGGTGGCTCACCCCCTTCTACAACCACTACACCGGCAAGCCGTTTGTGCTCGCGGAGTGGGGGATGCTGCACGGCGACCGTCCGAAATTCATACAGGACCTGTTCTCCTGGATACGCAACCACCCCCGCCTGCGCATGCTCAACTACTACCAGGGGTTCAGCTTGGCCGACCCGTACAACCCCATCCACTATCCGAAGAGCATGCGGATGCTTCGCCGCGAGCTTGCCTCGCCCAGGTTCCCCCAGTACGCACCCGAGTACCAGACCCGACCTCAGCTGGGCACGCCGCAGGCTGGCCCTGAGCCGACGGGGTAGGGGCGCGCCTGCGCCCCGCTACCGTTCGCCGCGTGCGGGTGCTGGTGGTCGACAACTACGACAGCTTCACCTACAACCTTGTCCAGTACCTCGGGGAGCTCGGGGCCCACATCGAGGTCGTGCGAAACGACAAGGCGACCGTCGACGAGCTCCTGATCCGCGGGTATGACCGCGTGATCGTCTCGCCCGGCCCGTGCACGCCCAACGAGGCGGGAATCTCGCTGGAGGTCGTGCACCGCTTCCCGGAGGCAGGCATCTCCACCTTGGGCGTGTGCCTGGGCCATCAAGCGCTTGTCCAAGCCTGGGGCGGGCGAATCACTGTGGGCGAGCCCGTCCACGGGAAGACCGCGGTCATGGAACACGACGGACGCTCGATCTTCCGCGGTCTGCGAAGCCCGCTCGAAGTGGGGCGCTATCACTCGCTGATCGCCGACCCCGACCTCCCCGCGCAGCTGGAGCGAAGCGCATTCGCCGGTGAGGTTGTGATGGCCGTCCGCCACCGCGACCTGCCCGCCGAGGGAGTTCAGTTTCACCCGGAGTCGGTACTCACCGAGCAGGGGCGCGAGCTGCTTGCCAATTTCCTCGAGGGCGCCAGGTGATCGCCTCCTCCGCGCCGGCACGCTCCGAAGGGGACCTCATCACCCGCTCCATAGATCTGCTGTGCGCGGGCCAGGACCTCGACCTCCAAACCGCCGCCGCCGTCCTCGCCGAGGTGATGGCGGGCAATGCTTCGGAGGTCCAGATCGCCGCATTTCTGATCGCGTTGCGCACCAAGGGCGAGACCGTGGACGAGCTCGCCGGCCTCGCGCAGACGATGCGCGCTCGCGCGACGCCAGTCCCAACAGACCGCCACGACCTGCTCGACACCGCCGGCACCGGCGGCGGCCGGCGCACCTTCAACGTCTCGACCACGGCGGCGCTGATCGCGGCGGGGGCGGGATGCGCGGTGGCCAAGCACGGCAACCGATCGGCCACCGGCCTCTCTGGATCCGCCGATCTGCTCGAGGCACTCGGCGCGAGAATCGATCTCGACCCCGACGCCGTGTCGCGATGCATCGAGGAGGTCGCCTTCGGGTTCATGTTCGCTCCCGCCCACCACCAGGCGACGCGCTATGTCGTGCCCGTGCGCCGGCAGCTCGGAGTGCGCACGATCTTCAATCTCCTCGGGCCGCTGACCAACCCCGCGGGCGCCACCAGGCAGGTGATCGGCGTGGCCGATCCCTCCTACCTGCAGACAATCGCAGGTGCCCTGGCGCGTCTGGGCACCGACCACGCTCTCGTGGTCACGAGCGAGGACGGTCTCGACGAGCTGAGCATCGCCGCGCCCACCTCCGTCGTCGAAGTGCGCGACGGCGCGCTCGAGCGATACACGGTTTCCCCTGAAGACGTGGGGCTTGCCCGCGCGCGGCCGGACGAGGTCCCCGGCGGCGACCCCGAGGCCAACGCCGCCACGGCGCGGCGGATCTTCGCGGGCGAACGGGGTGCGGCGCGCGACCTTGCGGTCTTGAACGCGGGCGCCGCGATCTTCGCCGCGAATCAGGCGGAATCGCTGCAGGAGGGGGCACGCGCCGCGGAGGCGGCGATTGACTCGGGGGCCGTGGCGTCGCTGCTCGAGCGCTTCGTGGCGCGCACGCGCGAGCTCGCTCCACGCTGATGACCGAGCTCGACCGGATCCTCGAGTCCACGCGCGCGGAGATCGACCGCCGCCGTGGGTTGGTCAGCCAGGGGGAGCTCGAGCGGGCTGCGGTGCAGCGGCTCCAGCGCGATCCGGTGCGGCCGTTTCGCGCTGCGCTCGAAGTCCCAGGACTGACGCTGATCGCCGAGCACAAGCGCCGCTCTCCGTCGGCGGGATTGATCCGCGACGGGCTTTCGCTGAAACAGGTGGCGCAGGCGTACGAGCGCGGCGGGGCCGGCGCCCTCTCGGTCCTCACCGAACCCACACGGTTCGGCGGCTCACTCGATGACCTGCGCGCGGCGCGATCCGCCAGCCGGCTGCCCATCCTGCGCAAGGACTTCGTCGTGGACCCCTATCAGGTCTACGAGTCGCTGGCCGCCGGCGCAGACGCGATCCTGCTGATCGTCGCTGCGCTTACCGAGGCCGAGCTGAGAAGGCTTCGCGCGGACGCGACGGCCATGGGGCTGGAGACCCTCGTGGAGGTCCACAACGGTCCAGAGCTTGAGGTGGCGTGCGCGGCTGGCGCCGAGGTGCTCGGAATCAACAACCGCAACCTGGCCACCCTTGACGTCGACCCGAGCCGCACCTTTGAGCTCCTGCCCCTCGTGCCGCCCGGCACGGTGGTGGTCTCCGAGTCGGGCTTACACGGGCGCGACCAGCTCGACGAGCTCGACCGTCACGGGGTCGAGGCTGTCCTGGTGGGCGAAGCGCTGATGCGCTCAGCGGACATCGAGGCCGCGTGTCGCGCGCTGACCGCACCCGCCTAGAGCCGTCCGCGGCGTGCGCGGGATTTTTAAGTGGACTCTTAAGGTCGCCTTGACCTGATCATCCAACACTCATCAGATGAGGGATGCGGTTCCCCCGCAGATGAGACCTCTGCGCCCGCTCGCGTTCGCTGTGGTGGGGGGACTGGTTGTGGCGGGTGCGTTCCTCGCTCTGGGTGTGACAGGGCGGCGGAGCACCCAGACCGTTGTCCAGGAGGCACCGGTGGCCGCGCAGCCCGTGACCAGCTCCTCGCGGCGGCTGACGCTGCACGCCCTCTATGAACGCAACGCGCCCGGGGTGGTCTTCATCAGCGCTCAGCAACGCCGCCCCGTGCGGGACCCGTTCGAACCGAACGAAGAGAAAAGGCAAGGCGTCTCCACGGGCTCTGGGTTTCTACTCAACCGCTCCGGCGACATCGTCACGACATACGACGTGGTCGACGGGGCCGACGCGAACGACGGGGTGACGGTCCACATCGGAGACGGCCCTGCCGAACACGCCGTCGTCCTCGGAACTGAGCCGAGTGAGGACCTGGCGGTTCTCAGGGTCGCGCCCACCAGCCTGCTCCACGTGACCCCGTTGCAACTGGGCGACTCCACGACGGTCCGGGTCGGTGACCCAGCGCTCGGGATCGCAAACCCCTTTGGCTCCGAACGAACGTTGTCCAGTGGCATTGTCTCCGCCCTGCAAAATGAGCTCCCCGGTCCCGACGGAACCACCATCAGCAATGTGATCGAGACGCAGATGCCGGTCTATCCCGGCAGCGCCGGCGGGCCGTTGCTGGACGCCGGCGGAAGAGTCATCGGGATCAATTCGCAGATGCGGACCGTTTCCGGTCGGGTTCCGGGCGAGATCGCCTTCGCGATTCCCATCGACACCGCCAAGGAACTTCTCGCGCGCGTGGTCTCTGGCCGCTGACCCTACGATGTGGGGCGTGCCAAGCGCCGCCACCAAGATCAAGTTCTGCGGAATCACCAGCCTGAACGACGCGCAGCTGGCCCATGAGCTGGGAGCGTGGGCGATCGGTCTGATCCTTTGGCCGGGGTCGCCCCGCCGTTGTACGCCGGCGGCGGGCGCCGAGATCGCGGCCAGGTTCAAGCGCCGTCTGGAAGTCGTGGGTGTCTTCGTGAACCCCCCGCTCGAGCAGGTGGTCGCGCTCAGCGATGAGATTGGCCTGACCGCGATCCAGCTCCACGGCGACGAAGGGCCGTCCTTTTGCGGGGAGGCGGCGCGACGCACCGGCTGCAAGGTGATAAAGGCAATGCGGGTGCGCTCGCGCGCCGACATCCAAGCGCTCGTCCCGTTCCGGACCGACTACCACCTGCTCGACAGCCACGTCCCGGGACGGCGCGGAGGCAGCGGCGAGACTTTCGAATGGCAGCTCGCGCGCGACCATCGCGGCCCCATTCCGTTGATCCTCTCGGGTGGCTTGAATCCCAACAACGTGGCCGATGCGATCAGAACCGTGGGCCCCTTTGCGGTCGACGTGGCGTCCGGCGTAGAGGCCGAGCCCGGGCTCAAGGATCCGCGCAAGCTCGAGGCATTTGCAAAAGAGGTGGCCGGGGCGCATGCGCCCCGGCCCCGCCCGGCACATGTGCCGGGCGGCCGGCCGGAGCATGCTCCGGCCGGAACAACACTTGAATGACCACCATCGAGCACCGATTCGGCTCCTACGGCGGTCAGTACGTCCCCGAGACCCTGATGCCGGCGCTCGAGGAGCTCGAGCGCGCCTGGCTAAGGCTGCGCGAAGACCACGACTTCCGCTCGGAGCTTGATGAACTGCTGCGCGACTACGTGGGGCGGCCTTCACCGCTCTACCACGCGCGGAGGCTGAGCGAGGCCGCGGGCCGCCCCATCCTGCTCAAGCGCGAGGATCTCAACCACACCGGCGCGCACAAGATCAACAATGCGATCGGCCAAGCGCTGCTCGCGCGCAGGATGGGCAAGCGGCGCATCATCGCCGAGACCGGCGCCGGCCAGCACGGCGTCGCCACCGCCACCGCGTGTGCGTTGCTCGAGCTCGAGTGCGTGGTCTACATGGGCACCGAGGACATGCGCCGCCAGCGTCCCAACGTGGAGCGCATGCAGCTTCTAGGGGCCCGTGTCGAGCCCGTCGAAGCCGGCGCGCGGACGCTGAAGGAGGCCGTCTCGGCGGCAATCCGCGACTGGGTGGCAAACGTGGCCACCACCCACTACATCATCGGCTCGTGCGTTGGCCCGGCGCCATACCCGGCGCTCGTGCGCGACCTCCAGCGGGTGATCGGCGACGAGGCCCGAGCGCAGGTGCTCGAACGCGCAGGGCGGCTTCCGCAGCGGGTGATCGCGTGTGTCGGCGGGGGCTCCAACGCGATCGGCATCTTCACCCCGTTCGTCGAAGATCACCGGGTCGAGCTGATCGGGGTCGAGGCGGCGGGGGAGGGGCTAAACAGCGGGCGACACGGTGCGCCGCTCACCGCCGCCGGGCTCCCGGGCGTCCTTCACGGCTCGCTCTCGGCCGTGATCCAAGACGAGGACGGCCAGATCCTGGAGGCACATTCCATCTCTGCAGGGCTCGACTATCCCGGGTCGGGCCCCGAGCACGCCTGGCTCCGGGACTCTGGACGGGCCCGTTATGTGGCGGTGACCGACTCCGAGGCGCTGCAAGGATTCGTGACCTGCGCCCGGCTCGAGGGGATCATCCCCGCCCTCGAGAGCGCGCACGCTCTGGCTTATGTACTCGCCGGCGGTTCGAGCGAGCTCGACCTGGTCTGCCTGTCGGGAAGGGGCGACAAAGACCTTGCGGAGGCGCTGGAGCTCTTGAAGCGGTGAGCGGCGCCGCGCGGATCGCGGCGGGGTTTGAGTCGGCGCGGGCCGACGGGCTCCGCGCTGCGCTCATGCCCTACCTGATGGGCGGGTTTCCGGACCTTGAGACCTCGCTTCAAATCGGCCGCGCCTGTGCTGACGCGGGCGCCGCGATGCTCGAGCTGGGTGTGCCGTTCTCCGACCCGCTCGCCGATGGCCCGGTGATTCATGCCGCTGGGACGGCGGCGCTGGGCAAGGGCGTCAGGCTGGCCCACGTCCTGGAGGTCGCGGCGGGGCTCGCGACCGAGGTCCCGGTGGTGGTGATGTGTTATGCCAACCCGATCCTGGCGCGGGGGCTCGAGCGGTTCTGCGATCAGCTGCGGGACGCCGGCGTGAGCGGACTGATCGTCCCCGACCTCCCGCTCGAGGAGGCCTGTCTCGCTCTGCGCGCCTGCGATGCGCGGGGGCTGGCACTGGTGCCGCTGGTCGCTCCGACGACACCGGAGTCGCGCCTGGAGCTGATCGGCCGCCAGGCACGCGGCTTCGTCTACACGGTCTCGGTAACCGGAACGACTGGGGAGCGGACGCGGGTGGACGGCTCGCTTGAGTCGCTGCTGAGGCGCGTGGGTGCTCACACGGACGTCCCGGTCGCTGTGGGATTCGGGATCTCCGCTCCGGACCACGCCCGCGCAGCCGCCGACGCCGGCGCCGCGGGGGTCATTGTCGGCAGCCGCCTGGTCCGCGCCGCCGGCGAGGCCGACGACCCTGCGGCGGCCGTGGGCGAACTGGTCGCCGAGTTCCGAGAGGCGTTACGTACAACGAACGCCTAAGGGGCGCCAGCGGTGAGCCATCTGCGGAGCTCGGGACCGAGCCGCGTTGCCCTTGTGTTGCTCCCGCCCCAGCCGCTCCGCAGATGGGTCACGCTGGCGGCCCGACTAGTACGATCAGGACGCGATGGGATTGGTTCTTACCGCCACCGCAGCGCTATGCGTGTGGATCATTCTCTGGGCGCTCAACATCAGTGCCTTCGACGGGATACTGGTTGTCGCGGGGATTCTGTTCGTCGCTTACGGGCTCTGGAACCTGCTCCCGTTCCTGCCGGGCCGGCGCGAGTAGATGCGCACCATCAAGCGGTTGGTGGCGGGTGCGGCGATTGTCTGTGGTGCGATCGCTTTCGGGGGTGTTGGTGGCTGCGCCGGTCAGGGGTCGACCACGCCGAAAGTGACCGGCAGCACGTTGACGATCTACCTGAGCGCCCCCAGCCGAAATGCCTCGAGCGAGGACCGCGATGTGACCGCCGCCGCGCAACTCGCCTTCTCGCATGCTTCGCATTCGACGAGCCGTTTCAACGTTGCGCTTCAGGTATTGCACGCCTCGGCGTCAGACAACGCCCGCACGGCGATTCAGGACACCAGCGCGATTGCCTACATCGGCGAGGTTGCGCCGGGTACCTCCGGCGGCACGGTGGGAATCACAAACGCCGAGGACCTGCTTCAGGTGAGCCCCACCGACACCGCGCTCGAGCTGACGCAGGCGACGCCGGCCGTCTCGGGCGCTCCTAACGACTACTACGAATCGCTCAAGTCCTACGGCCGGACCTTCGGGAGGGTTGTGCCCACGACCGCCGCCGAGGCGCGGGCGCAGGTCTCGGAGATGCGTTCGCTCGGCATCCGCAAGGTGTATATCGCCGACGATGGCTCGCCCTATGGGCGGGCGATCGCCTACGCCGTCAAGCACGACGCAGGCGCCCCGATCAACGCTGTGCAGGGTCCGGCAAGCGCCTCGCGCGTCGCCTCCGAAGGCGCCGACGGAGTGTTTTTCGGCGGATCGTCCATGAGTGCCGCGCGCACGTTTTTTGACTCCGTGGCGAGCAACGACGCACACATCAAGCTGCTGGCGCCCTCAGCGCTGTACGCGCAGAGCTTTGTGCAGGGGCTCTCCACCGCAGCGCGCGGCCACCTCTACGTCTCATCGCCCGGTTTCCTCCCCCACAACCTGCCAGCGACTGCGAAGAGCGACTTTGTGGCACCGTTTGTGGCCGCTTATCACCACCAGCCAAGTCCCCAGGCCATCTTCGGTTTCGAGGCGGTGTCAGCCGTGCTCGCCGCCCTCCACAAGGCCGGCTCCTCCGCCGCCGAGCGCTCCACGGTGGTCCGCGACTTCATGAATCTGCACCGCTCATCCTCGGTGCTTGGCTCCTACTCGATCGACCGCTACGGCGGCCCGACGATCGCCCCGTTCGTGTTCGCTCGCGTGCGGGGGACGGCGCTCCAGCC
>DASYAP010000114.1:0-9689 GCA_036501265.1 Solirubrobacteraceae bacterium
CCAGCAGGTCTACCTGTCGCTGCAGGAGCGCTCTGCCGAATATGAAATCGTGCCCTCGGCGATTGACCAAGGCCTTGGACTTCTGATCTGGAGCCCGCTGGCCGGCGGGCTGCTCTCGGGCAAGTACAGGCGAGGCGAGCCGGCTCCGGAGGGCTCGCGCCACGCGAGCGAGTGGGACGAGCCGCCGGTCTACGACGAGGACAGGCTCTACGACACCGTCGAAGTGCTCGTCGAGGTCGCCTCCAGCTATGGGGTTTCGCCCGCGCGCGTCGCGCTGGCCTGGCTGCGTCGTCGTCCCGGGATCACCACGGTCATCGTAGGCGCCCGCAGCGACGAGCAGCTGGCCGACAACCTCGCCGCCGCCGAGCTCGAGCTCTCAGACGAGGACTCCGCCCGGCTGGAGGAGATCTCGAGGCCGCCGCTGCTCTATCCCTTCTGGCACCAGCGCAACACCGCCGCCGATCGACTCTCCGTCGCCGACCTCTCGCTGATAGCGCCGCAGCTCGATAGGTCGCTGGTCGCAGCGTCGTGACCCGGCCGCTCTGTAGAGGTCGTAGCTGATGCGCGAGGGCCCCCTTACCGGACGCTACCCCGCCGCGGCGGCGATGGTCATCTTCGCTCTGGTCCCGTACCTGGCGCTTTCGGCGGCACTGACGCCGATCACCCCGATCATCGCCAAGGACCTGCACACAAGTCTCCAAACGTTGAGTCTCGGCGCGGGCATCGCAAACGCCGGCTACGCCGTCGGGACCGTGCTGGCTGTCCTGTTGGCGATGCACCTACCGCAACGGCGCTTGATGGTTGTCTACGCCGCAATCCTCGTGTTCGGCTCGGTGTTGGCGGCGTCCGCGCCCAGCGTCGGGTTCTTCATCGCCGGCCACGTGCTCCAGGGTCTGTGCACCAGCCTGCTGCTGATCGCCGCGGTCCCCCCGCTGGCCCTGGGGTATCCGGTGTCCAAATTGCGCTGGACGGCGATGATCCTGAACTTCTGCATCTTCGGCGCCGTTGCGCTCGGGCCGCTGGTGGGAGGCGTCCAGGCCCAGGCGAATGGCTGGCGGCCGCTGTTCTGGGTCGTCGCCGGCATCGCCGGAGCGGCGCTGCTGCTGTCGTTGCTGACCTTCCAGGACGCCCCACCGGCCGACCGCAGCGCCCCGCGAAATCCTCTTCCCGTCGCGCTGGCCGCCGTGGGTTGCGTGGCCGCCTTCTTCGGCGCTTCGGAAATGCTCACCCACTCGTTCCTGAGTGCCACGACCTTCGTGCCGTGGATCGCTGGGCTCGGCGTGATCGTGCTGCTCCTGGTCTACCAGTTCCGCGCAAAGGATCCGTTGCTGTGCATTCGGCCGCTGGCCAGCACCCTCCCCGTGAGCGGGATCTCCGTCGCGATCTGCGCGGCTGCCGGTTCTGTCTCCGCGATCGGATTGGCCGCGCTCCTGCTCGCCAACAAATACACCCCAGTGCACCTGGGGCTGCTTCAGGTGCCCGAGTTCGTCGCCGCGCTGATCACCGCAGTCCTGCTCGGTGTCGTGTTCCGCACGCGCGGCCTCCACTACCTCGTTCTCGGCGGCATGGTCTCGCTGATCGCGGGAATCCTGATCCTCCTTTCTGGGCTCCCTCCCACCGGTGCAATCATGGCGGTCGCCTCCGGGCTGATCGGCCTCGGGGTTGGGGGTTCTGTGGCGCCTGCGCTCTTCATTGCCGGCTTCTCGCTGCGCAACAACGCCTTGCAGCGGGTGTTCGCGATCATCGAGCTCCTGCGAGCAGTGGCCGCGTTCATGGTCGCGCCGGTCCTGGTGCACGTGGCCGCCACGGTGGGAGGCAACCCGGCCGCCGGCACCCGCGTCGCACTGTGGATCTGTTTCGGGATCACGGCCGGGGGCACGCTGCTCGCCATCTCCCTATACGCGCTCGGGCGCGTCCGACCGCCGTCACCGTCGCTCGACACCTGGATGAGCGGCGAGGGGCCCGCCTGGGATTCGCCGCCGCTGCTCGCAGGGATCCGCGATATCTCGCATGACCACGTTCTGACCGAGCCTCTCGCGTGTGGGGTCGGGGCACAAGACGGTGCCCCGCAGTCGGCGGAGCGCCAGGCTGCCAGCGCCGCTGAGGCGCCGCCGTGAGCGACGAGCTGCGCGCCGTCCTGTTCGCCTACGACGGGTCGGACCTCGCCAAACACGCGATAGAGGTCGCGGGTCGCGAGCTGGTGACGGGCCGCGAGGCGCTGGTGCTCACCGTGTGGCGGACGTTCAACGTGGGGTTCATCCCGGTGCAAGGGCGCCAGTTCGACGCCGCCGCCACCAACGAGGTGCGCGAAGCCGCGGAGGAGACCGCCGCGTACGGAGCTTCGCTGGCCGAGGCTGCGGGATTTCACGCCCAGAGCCTGGCGGTGAACGCGGCGCCCGCATGGAAGGGCATCGCCCAGGCAGCCACCGAGCGAGGAGCCAGCCTGATCGTCCTGGGCTCCCACGGCAAGAGCGGTCTGGCAAGCGTTTTCGCCGGAAGCGTGGCCGGCGATGTCGGGGCGCATTCGCCGCGGTCCGTGCTGATCATCCACAAGCACGCCTGAACCGAGCCCGCCGGCGCGTCCGGATAGGCTTTGCCCGACAGCGTCCTACAGGAGCAGCCATGGTCCACACCGAGCCGTTCGCCGAACCTCTGTTTCGGTGGGAGGGATCGCTTGAGGAAGGATCCCAGCACGCCGAGCGCGAGAGCAAGCTGGTCCTGCTCGACTTCTACTCCCCCACGTGAGGGGGCTGTCGGGAGCTGGCCGCGGTCAGCTATCGCGATCCGGCGGTCGCCGGATTCATCGAGGAGCACACCGTCCCGGTTCATTTCAGCTCCAAGGACGAGGCCAACGCAGAGCTCGTGAGCCGTTATCTGCAGGTGTGGACGCCAACCGTTCACCTGCTGCTGCCCGACGGCCGCTCCGCGTTCGAGCACATCGGCTACCTACCGCCGGAGGCGTTCCTCGCCGAGCTGGAGCTGGGACTCGCAAAAGTGGACTTGAAGCGCCGCGACTACGCGGCCGCTGCCGAGCGGTTCGAGCGCATTCGCGACCAACGTCCCACCAGTCATGTCGCGGACGAGGCCGCCTACTGGGCGGCGGTCGCACGCTACAACGAGAGCGGTCAATCCAGCGGGCTGATGGCCGGATGGCAGAAGCTGCGCAAGCGCTATCCGCAGAGCATCTGGCGCTGGAAGCAGTCGTTCTACGAGTGAACCCGGCTCGAGACCGCTGACCTTCACACCGGTCAACCAGCATTACCTGCTCCAGGCGCGAGAGATGCAGGCGCTGTCGTTTGCCGTGCACATTCCGCTGGTCTGCTTCGGGATCTCGTTTCCGATCATGGTCCTGTTCGTGGAGTGGCTCTATCTGCGGACGGGAGATCGGCTCTACCTGACTCTCGCCCGGCGCTGGACGCGAGTGATGGCGACGCTGTTCGCAGTGGGGGTGATCACCGGGACGGTGCTGAGCTTCGAGATGGGACTGCTGTGGCCTGAGTTCACCGGCAGATTCGGTTCGGTGTTCGGGTTGGGGTTCGCCATCGAGGGGTTCTCGTTCTTCATGGAGGCCATCTTCATCGGGATCTACGTCTACGGCTGGGGACGGCTCTCGCGCTGGACCCACTTCCTCTCGGGGGTGCCAGTCGTGCTCACGGGATTCACGGGATCTTGGATGGTCATCGCCGTAAACGCCTGGATGAACCACCCGGGCGGGTTTCGTCTGGTTGGCGGCAAGGTCGTGCACGTCGATCCGTTCAAGGCGCTGTTCGAGAACACCTATCTGTGGCACGAGCTCATCCATATGTACGTGACCGGTTACGTCGTCACGGGCTTTGTCCTCGCCGCGGCGTACGCCTTCGGCCGCCTGCGCGGGCAGTGGGGCCGCTATCAGCGCGTTGCGCTGACCATCCCGCTGACGATCGCGGCGCTGGCCTCAATCGCCCAGGGGCCGGTGGGCGACTGGGCCGCGCGTGACGTCACCAAGACCCAGCCCATAAAGCTGGCGGCGATCGAGGGGCTCTATAAGACGACGCGAGGGGCGCCCGAGCACATCCTCGGCTGGTACACCCACGGCCAGGTGAAGTACGGCATCGCGATCCCCCACCTGCTTTCGGTGCTGGCCACGCACAGCTGGAACGGAAAGGTGACGGGGCTCCAGACCGTGCCCGCCGACCAGCGGCCCGCCATAAATATCGTGAGGTTCGCCTTTCAGACCATGGTCGGCATCGGAACGATGTTGGGGCTCCTTGCCCTGTGGCTGTTTGCGATCTGGATCCGCCGCAGGCGATTGCCTGAAACCGCGTGGTTCTATCGAGCCGTGGTGCTGGCGGGGCCGGCGTCGCTAATCGCGTTGATCGCGGGGTGGGTGGTCACCGAAGTGGGCCGACAGCCGTGGGTGGTCTACCGCGTCATGCCGACGGCCGCCGCGGTCACCGGCGCGCACGGGATCCCCGTGGGCTACGGCACGCTGGCCGCCAGCTACGTCGTGGTCGCTTGCGGCCTGGCCTGGGTGCTTCGGCGCTTGGCGCGGGCGCCGCTGCGGCTGGTCGACGAGTCAGAAGCGGGTCTGGAGGCCGCTTAGGCGATGGTGTTGAAAGCGCTTCCGCTGGTGTTCGTGCTCTCAGGGGTGGTGCTGTACACCGTGCTTGCAGGCGCGGACTTTGGCGCGGGGTTCTGGCAGTTGTTCGCGGGAGGCGGTGAGCGAAGCGAGCAGATCAGGGAGCACGCTCACCGTTCCATGTCCCCGGTATGGGAGGCAAACCACGTTTGGCTGATTTTCGTCCTGACCGTGTTCTGGACCGGTTACCCGCGCGCGTTCGGCTCGATTGCCTCGACGCTGGCGGTGCCGTTGTTCATCGCCGCGATAGGCATCATCTTCCGCGGCGCCGCGTACGCGTTGCGGGCCGGCGCCTCGAGCCTGCGCGAATCTGGTGCGATCGACATGATCTTCTCGCTTTCCTCGATCCTCGTCCCGTTCGCGCTGGGGACCGCGATCGGCGGGATCGCCACCGACCGCGTTCCCGTCGGCAATGCACTAGGCCACTTTTTCTCAAGCTGGCTGAACCCGACCTCCATTTTGATCGGGGTACTTGCGGTGGTGAGCAGCGCGTACCTTGCGGCGGTCTACCTCGCGGCAGACGCCGCGCATATGGGTGACAAGAGCCTGGAGCGAGAGTTCCGCTACCGGGCGCTCGGCGCCGGGGTGGTCGCGGGCGCCGTCGCGATTGGGGGACTCTTTGTGGTCAAGGCTGACTATCCCCCTCTCTTTCACTCCTTGCTTTCAGGTGGAGCGCTGGCCGCGGTCGTCATCTCGGCGTTGGCCGGGCTGGCCACACTCGCGCTGGTGTATGTGCGCCGCTTCGAGACCGCCCGCTACACCGCCGCGGCGGCAGTGGCGGCGGTCATCGCCGGATGGGCGGTGGCACGCTGGCCGACGATCCTCCCCGGTCTGACCGTCTATCGCGCGGCGGCCGGCCACGACACACTCGTCTGGATCGTCGTTGCCGTGCTCGGCGGCGGCGCGATCCTCTTCCCCTCGCTCGCCCTGCTCTTCCGGCTCACCCTGACCGGCCGGTTTCAGGCCCAGGAAGAGCCAGAAGGACAGCTTGAGACTCGAGGTGCACTCGGCGTGCGTCCCCGAGTTCTGACGCGACTTGCAGTCGCCTTCCTGATCGCCGGCGTGGGACTGCTCAACATCGCCGACGCCTCCTGGGCGCACGCCGTCGGGGTCATCAGCTTTGCGGGGTTCATCGTCGCTGGATTCTTGGCCGTGGCCTCCGACGGTCTCCGAAGCGAAGAGACGGCGCCGTCAGGGGGCCCCTCAGCCGGGTAGAGATCTGTGGTGACCTACGGACAGTGAGGCTCTGACATGCAACTCGACGGCATCCACCACATCACCTGCATCACTGCCGACGCTCCCGGGAACGTCGACTTCTACGCGCGCGTGTTGGGGATGCGGTTCGTGAAGAAGACCGTCAACTTCGACGCGCCCGACGTCTACCACCTGTACTACGGGGACGAGCGGGGAGCGCCTGGCTCGATCCTGACGTTCTTTGAGTTCCCCGGCGCGGCCCCGGGGCGGGCGGGGGCCGGAATGATCCACAGCCTGCGCTGGCGGGTGGGCTCTGACGCGGCGCTTCAGTTCTGGAGCGAACGGCTGGCGCACGAGGGCGTGGAGCCCCGTCACGACGAACACGATCGGCGCTCGCTTCGCTTCCGCGATCCCGAGGGAATGGACCTGGAGCTCGCGGTGGTGGACAGCGACGACGAGCTACTGGTGGCTGAGGCCGAGGGGATCCCGGCCGAGTACGCCCTGCTCGGTTTCGACGGCGTCCGAGCCTACAGCCGCGCCGCCGACCAGGAGGAACGCACGCTGACCGAGGTCATGGGCTTCACGATGGTCTCACCCGGCTCCTACGTGCTGGAGGGCGGACGGCGCCACGCCACCTACGCACACGACGAGCCTCCCCGCGAGGTTGGCTTCCAGGGCGCGGGCACCGTGCACCACATCGCCTGGTGCGACCGCGATCAGGACCACCAGGCGTGGCGGGCGCACTTGCTGCGAGCCGGCGCGCACGCCACCCCGATCATCGACCGCCAGTACTTCTTCAGCATCTACTTCCGCGAGCCCCGCGGCGTGCTCTTCGAGCTGGCGACTCCCAGTCCCGGTTTCGCGACTGACGAGGATCCCGCGCACCTGGGCGAAGCGCTGCGCCTGCCCCCGCAGCACGAGCATCTACGTGAACAGCTGGAGCGGTCGCTCACGCCGCTGGTCAATCCGCGAGCGAAGACGGCCCCGTCCCCGTGATCGAACAGGAGCAGACGTGTCTACGACTCGACTCACCACAGCAGAGCTAGGCAGTACAGGCCTTCAGATCACGCGCGTTGGCCTGGGCGCGTGGGCCATCGGCGGGGGAGGTTGGGAGTTCGGCTGGGGACCACAGGACGACGAGCAATCGCTCGCCGCGATCCGCCGCGCGCTCGAGCGGGGCGTGAACTGGATCGACACTGCTGCCGCATACGGCTTCGGGCGCTCCGAGGAGGTGGTGGGACGGGCGTTGGCCGACGTGCCGCCCGGGGAGCGGCCCTACGTGTTCACCAAGTGTTCGCTGCTCGAGGGTCCAGGCCGCCGGGTGGTCCACAACCTCAAGCGAGACTCGATCCTGCGTGAGGCCGAAGCGAGCCTAGGGCGGCTCGGGCTCGACGCGATCGACGTTTACCAGATCCATTGGCCAAACCCGCCCGAGGACATCGAGGAAGGCTGGGCGGCGCTGGCCGAGCTCAAGGAACAGGGGCTTGTCCGTCACATCGGCGTCTCCAACTTCGACACCGATGAGTTGCGGCGGATCGAGGAAATAGCACCGGTGGAGACGCTCCAGCCGCAGTACTCCCTGGTCGAGCGCGATGCCGAACAAGAGCTCCTTCCGTTCGCCGAGCGCGAGGGGATCGGAGTCATCGTCTACTCGCCGATGGGCTCCGGGTTGTTGACCGGCAAGATGACGCGCGCGCGCATCGAGCAATTTCCCGAGGACGACTGGCGCAAAGACGCCGAGCGCTTCCAGGAGCCCCAGCTCTCGCGCAACCTGAAGCTCGTCGAGCGCTTACGCGCGGTCGCCGCGCGCCACGACGCCGAGCCCGGGACGGTGGCGGTCGCCTGGACGCTTCGCAACCCGGCCGTCGACGCCGCGATTGTCGGCTTTCGCAGACCCGACCAGGTCGATCCCCTCCTACCGGCCGCCAACCTCGAGTTGACCGCCGAGGACCTGGAGCGGATCGAGGGGTGATGGCCGACTCGACCGAAGCTGAAGTCACCACCGCTGTTCCCAACCCGTTCGTCGGGCGGACCGCCTGGATCCGCAGCCTCGAGGCGCCCGTTCGTGACTTCCTTCGGACCGAAACGGGAGGAGCGGTGGTCCTCGTCGCCGCCACGGTCACCGCTCTGCTCTGGGTGAACATCGATCACTCCTCATACGACACGGTGTGGACGACCCCGCTCAGCGTGACCATCGGCGGCGGTGGGATCACCCAGGACTTGCGCCAGTGGGTCAACGAGGGGCTGATGACGTTCTTCTTTTTGGTCATGGGTCTGGAGGCCCGCCGCGAGTTCGACCTCGGGGAACTCCGCGAGCGGCGCCGCCTGGTGTTGCCCGTGGCGGCAGCGCTGGGCGGGATGCTGATCCCGATCGCGATCTACCTGGCGTTCAACGCAGGGCGGACCTCCGCGCACGGCTGGGGAGCAGCGATGTCGACCGACACCGCTTTCGCCCTGGGAATGCTTGCGCTGGTGGGGCGGCGCTTTCCCTCCAGCCTGCGCACGTTCATATTGACCGTCGCCGTCGCCGACGATCTGGTCGCCTTTGCAGTGATCGCCATCGCCTATTCGAAGGCGGTCAACGTGGTGCCGCTGATGATCGGGATCGCCGTGCTCGGCCTTGTGCTCGTGGTACGCGTGCGCCGGATTCGCAACGGCATCGTCTACGGAATTCTCGCCGTGGTCGCCTGGGTGGCATTTGAAAAGTCGGGGGTCAACCCGGTCATCGTGGGGGTGGTGATCGGGTTGGTGGCGATCGCGTATCCAGCCTCGCGTGCAGATCTGGAGCGCGCAACCGATCTGTTCAGGCTGTTTCGCGAACAGCCCACGCCCGAATACGCTCAGACTGTGCGGGAGGGGGTGCGCACGGCGATCTCGCCCAACGAGCGGCTCCAGCAGCTGTACCACCCCCTGACGAGCTACGTGATCGTCCCGATTTTCGCGCTCGCCAACGCTGGGGTGGCGATAAACGGCGGCTTCCTGTCCCGCGCGTACACGTCACCGATCACCCTCGGCATCATCGTCGCATACGTGGTTGGAAAGCCCATCGGAATCACCGGCTCGACATGGCTCGTGACGCGAATCAGCCATGGTCGCGTCAGGCCCCCCGTCGGCTGGGCGGCAGTCCTCGGCGGAGCCACGATCGCGGGAATAGGGTTCACCGTCTCGCTTCTGATCTCGACGCTCGCCTTCAAGGGTGTCCAGCTCGACGAAGCCAAAGTGGGCCTGCTCACCGCAGGGCTATGTGCCTGCGCGCTCACGTGGCTCGTGGTGCGGGCAACCGCGATGCTCCCCAAGGAACGAAAGCTGCGAGCCATCTTCGGCACCTACGAGACGATCATCGACCTGGCGGTTGGAGTCGACGAAGAACGCGACCACATTCGCGGCCCGGAGACTGCTCCGGTCACGCTGGTCGAGTACGGCGACTTCGAGTGTCCGTATTGCGGCCAGGCAGAGGGAGTGATCCGAGAACTGCTCGTCGATTTCGGCGACCTGCGGTATGTGTGGCGTCATCTGCCGCTCAATGACGTTCACGCGCACGCGCAACTGGCCGCTGAAGCCGCAGAGTTCGCCGCCGCCCGCGGCAAGTTCTGGGAGATGTACGACCTGCTGCTTTCACATCAGGATGCGCTCGAGATACGCCACCTGATCGCCTACGCGGGCGAGTTGGGCCTCGACGGCGAGCAGTTCCGCGGGTCCCTCCGCAAGCGCAAGTACTCGGATCGCATCGCACAAGACGTCGAATCGGCCGATATGAGCGGCGTGTCCGGAACCCCGACTTTCTTCATCAACGGCCGCCGGCACTACGGCGCCTATGACACAGCGACGCTGTCGGCCGCGGTGAGAGCCGCTCGCGCACGAGCGGCGGTGGTCAGCT
>DASYAP010000115.1:0-8853 GCA_036501265.1 Solirubrobacteraceae bacterium
GCTGCACCGCAGGTCAAGGACTTCATGCCGCTGCACGGCATCGACCATGTCGAGCTGTGGGTCGGCAACGCCACCCAGGCGAGCTTTTACTTCCAGCGCGCGTTCGGCTTCACCGAGGTCGCATTCAGCGGTCTGGAGACACGTATTCGGGACCGCGTCTCGCGCGTGCTCAAGCAGGGCGAGATCCTGCTGGTGCTTACCGGCACGCTGCACTCCGATACGGAGATCGCGCGGCACCATGCCAAGCACGGCGACGGGGTGAAGGTGATCGCGCTCTCGGTGCCGGACGTCGATAACGCCTACCGAGAGGCCACCGCTCGTGGCGCAAAGGGAATCGCCGAGCCACGGGATCTGAGCGATGATCACGGCCGCGTGCGCGTCGCGGATGTTGCCGCTTACGGCGAGACCATTCACCGCTTCATCGACCGCTCGGGCTACGAGGGCCCGTTCTTGCCCGGGTTTGCGGCCGTCTCGCGCGACGGCGCGCCGCCCACGGACCTGCTTTACGGCATCGACCACATCGTGGGCAACGTCGAGCTCGGAGCCATGAATGAGTGGGTCTCCTACTACGAGAAGGTCTTCGGGATGACCGAGATGATCCACTTCACCGACGAGGCGATCTCTACCGAGTACTCGGCGCTGATGTCAAAGGTCGTGACCAACGGCGACGGCCGCGTGAAGTTCCCGATCAACGAGCCCGCGGAGGGCAAGAAGAAGTCACAGATCGACGAGTACCTGGAGTTCTACGAGGGAGCGGGCGCCCAGCACATCGCGCTCACCACCAAGGACATCGTCAAGACGGTGGCCGAGTTGCGCAAGCGCGGAATCCGCTTCCTCAACACACCCGAGACCTATTACGAGGAGGTGCCCGAGCGGGTCGGGGAGATCAATGAGCGGCTGGAGGACCTAGAGAGGCTCGGGATTCTGGTCGACCGCGATGACGAGGGGTATCTGCTCCAGATCTTCACCGCCCCGCTCGGTGACCGTCCGACGATCTTCTTCGAGCTGATCGAGCGTCACGGCGCCCGCGGGTTCGGGGAAGGCAACTTCAAAGCGCTCTTTGAGGCGATCGAGCGCGAGCAGGAGAAGCGCGGGAACCTGTGAGCCGGGCCCGCTTGCGCGTTTGCGCCACCAGAGAGCTGGTGAAGTGTCCAGCGTTGGATGTTTTGAAGGCTATGCCTTCGAAACATCCAATCGGCGTTAGGATTTAGGCCATGCGCTACGCGTCACTCGGCCAGATCCCGCATAAGCGCCACTCCCAGTTCCGCGACAACGGAAGGCTGCTGGTTGAGGAGGTGATGGGCTACGAAGGGTTCTCGGGCAACGAGTCGATCCTCTACCACACTGGGTCGCCGTGCCGGATCGCGGAGGTCGGGCCCCTTCGGCGCTTGGAGCGCCGCGAATGGGATCCGCAGGCGCACGTTCACCGGCTGGCCAACCTGGGCGGTGTAGAGCCCGGAGGCGACCCCATCACGGGTCGCCAGGTGTTGATGTTCAACGGCGACCTCGAGGTTTCGGTGTGCAAGCCCGTGGAGCCGCTCGAAGGCTTTTACCGAAATGGCGAGGGCGACGAGGTGATCTACGTCCACCGCGGCAGCGGTGTCCTGCGCACTGTCTTCGGGCGGGTCGAGTTCCGCGAGCGTGATTACGTGTTGATCCCGCGCGGCACCACCGTCACGTGGGAGTTCGATGGGGGCTCGCAGCAGTTTTGGCTCGTGTTCCATACCCCCGGCGAGATCGAGACCCCGTCTCGGTACCGCAACCGCTATGGCCAGCTCCTCGAGCACGCTCCCTATTCGCAGCGCGACTTCCGACCGCCTTCGGAGCTCGAGACCTGCGACGAGGCCGGCGAGTACAGGTTGGTGGTCCGTGTGCGGGAGGGCATGCAGGAGTTCGCGCTCGACCGCCACCCCTTCGACGTGGTGGGTTGGGACGGCTATGTGTGGCCCTATTCCTTCAATGCCATGGACTTCGAGCCCCGCGCAGGCCGGTTTCACCTACCCCCGCCCACGCACCAGACCTTCCAGGGCCAAGGTTTCGTGCTCTGCACGTTCGCGCCCCGCCAGCTCGACTGGGATCCGCAGGCCGTCCCGCTTCCATACCACCACTCGAACATCCAGTCCGAGGAGGTGATGTTCTACGCCGACGGCGACTACAAGGCGCGCAAGGGCGTCGAGGTCGGGTGCGTGACGCTTCACCCCTCGGGGTTACCGCACGGCCCGCAGCCGGGAGCCGTCGAGAAGGCGCTCGGCGCCAAGCGCACCGATGAGCTGGCCGTGATGTGGGATACCTTCCGTCCCCTGCAGCTGACCGCGCTCTGGCACGCCAACGACCGCCCGGAGTACGCCTTCTCCTGGAACCCCGACCACCATGCCGCGGCGAGCGACGGGCACGGGCCTGTTGAGACCGAGTCAGTGGTCACGGGGCCCTCGGCGTAGCACGGGCAACGCTACCGCTCTCAGGTCATCGACGTAGTCGGCCTCGCTAGGTGGGCAGCGCTAGCCCCACCAGGTATGTCGCGCCGCCGACGAGGACGCCGGCGAACGTCATCTCGAGTCCCGCCGCCCACCACGTCCTCAGAGTCACGAGCGACTTCGCCGCGCCCACCAGGAAATGAGCGATCAGCGAGATGATCGCGGCGACGACGATTGCCGCGGTGCCCGTGGTGAAAATGAAGGGGATGACCGGGATGATCGCGCCGATGCCCGTTGAGACCCCGGCGGCCAGGGCGGCCTGTTTGGGATCTCCCTTGTCGCCGACGCCCCCGAACTCCTCGGTCGCGAGCGCCTGCAACATCGCGTCCGGGCGCCGCGAGAGCTGTTCGGCTATCGAATCCGCCGTGCCGCGGTCGATGCCCTTGAGCTGGTAGAAGAGCGAGAGCTCCTCCTTCTCCTCGTCGGGGTGCTCTGCGATCTCCTCTCGTTCCCGTGCGACGTTTGCTTGAGCGACCTCCGCCTCGGAGCGCTCAGCGAGGAACGCTCCCGTGGCCATGGACAGCGCCGAGGCGAGCGCGCCGGCAATGCCGGCCGTGAGCACGAAGGTCGAACCGCCCGTCGCGCCCGAGACGCCGGCAACGATTCCGAACACGGCGGCGAGGCCGTCGTTCGCGCCGTAGATTGCTCCCGAGATCCACCCTCCACCGGTGCGGTGCCAGCGCTCACGCTTCATGATGCGGTCAAGCCGGGCGCGGGGATCCCGCTCGGCGGCCGGAGCGGCGGACACGGGCGCCGCGCCACGGTCGACGTCGGGCTGGTCTGCCGAGCGGCCCGAGCGAATCTCCTGGACGGCGAGGGAATGGGCTCGCTCCTCGTGCCTGATCTCGCGCAGCAGCCGGTCGGTGTCCGGATCCCCGGTCGAGCGCCGGTAGAGGTCGCCCACCTCGTCGTCCTCGGCGGCCTCGCGGGCGGTGAGCAGCCGCTCCACCGGGGCGATCCGGGCCTGAAGCCGCAGCCAGAGCGGCACCTTCACCGAAGCCGGGTCGGGAATGGGAACGTCGAGCTCGGTCATGCGCTGCTCGAGGCGCCGACGGTGGCTCCCCTCGGCCTCGGCCATCTTGCGCAGAATCGACGCGTCGCGCTCACTCGTGCGCCGCGCGATCAGTTCGTAAACCGCTCCAGCGAGGATCTCACCCTGCCAGGCCTTCAAGAGGCGCGCTCGTGCCTCCTCGAGCGTCGGCGGATTTGCGCTGTGCGCCTGAGTCTCACCGGGCATTCTTTCGTGAGGCTACCCGGGCCTGAACCCCTCCGAGATAAAGGTTTGCTGCGCTATCGGTCAGCGCGGATGTCCGGGTTCGGGCCGTACGTCCAGGGCTGGATTGCGGTCGAAGAAGCCCACCGGCTTCAACCAGAAGGACACCGTGTCGACTGGCATCACCGGCCACTCCTCCGGCCGAGTGAGGTGGTGGATACCGAACACGTACCACAGCACGACGTCGGTGTCCTCGATCGGACGGTCCGCGGCCGTCCACCGCGGGAGCCCGGTGTCCTCGGCACTCAGGTTGGGGAAGTCGCCACACGGCCAGCGCTCGTCCTCGTTGTAGGGCGTCACCCACAGCGTGTGTTCGATGGCCCGAGCCCGGCGGAGCACCGAGGAGTTGGGATCCAGTAGCGAGGGGATAGCGCCGCCCGGCACAAGCTTGTACGCGACCGGGGTTCCGAGTCCATTACGGACGCCCTCGTTGGTCACGTGCCAGCTGCGCTGCGCGCGCCAGTCGAAGTCCTGGCGCCCCTCGCGTTCTGAGCGCAGCGGCGTTGGCCGCTGCACGAGTGCCAGGCCGTCTGGGTTGTCTGGCCCTAGCGGCAATGGTTCGGAGTCGACCGCGTACACGGTGTTGTCCTCGCCGTCGATGTCGAGGTCGAGCCGCGCGACGATGAAGTGCTGGTGGTACGGCGCGTACGTGCGGCGCTCGACGAGCGCTCCGTACGGCGGCTGGCCGTCGGCGAACGGGGTCGTGATCATGATGCCGGTCGCCCGCACCTCGGACTCGATGTTGCCGTCCTGGTAGAAGCGCCAATAGATGAGGTACTCATAGTTGGCGACGGTCACGTGGAAAGAGACCACGAGCCGCCGCATACGGCGCGTCTCCATGCCGGTCCGCTCGTCGACGTGCTTCCACAGCACGCCGGCGTCCTCCTCGTGGATGCAGATCGCGTTCTTGATCGTGAACGGTTCGCCGCGTGAGTCGTGCAGGACCGCGTCGAGGTAGGCGATCTCGCCGAGGCAGTCGCAGCCGAGCTCGAGCGAGGTCGTCATGAAACCGAGCCCCCACTCTCCGATGTCGAATGCCGTACGGCGAAAGTGCTCGGACGTTGGATCGCGGTAGGGAATGACCATCTCCGCGAACGAGAGCCGGTGAGCGACCGGCCTCGCCCGGCCTCCATCATCGTAGGCGAGAGTGTGTATCACGAGCCCCTCGCGGTAGTTGAACCCCAGTCTCATCGACCACCGCTGCCAGCGCAGGTGGTGGCCGTCAACCGTGAACGAGGCGCCCTCGGGCTGGGTGATGTGAAGCGGTCGCAGATCCTCGCGCACGCGCATGCCCGGAACAAGCGCAGGCGCGTATTCGCCCATCACCTCAGGAGGCGGCTGATCGTCGCCGTCGTCGCCGAGGTCGAGCAGTTCCGTCGTGGCGAGGTCGATGATCGGATGCAGCCCCGCGATTGGGTTGGCGTACGGATTCGACTCCGCGCCGGCACGGTGCCACACGTCGGCCCAGCCCACGCGCCGACCACGGTAGGGCCCGGGCACGAGCTTGGCTCCGAACGCCCACACGTCGATTATCACGAGGTCCATGTCGGTGATGCCGCGCCTGGCGAGCGCGGCCAGCAGGCGCGGTTCCCGCTTGAGCACCGCGTTGCACTCGTCGTATTCGTCGTTCGACATCGGCGGGTGCTCGCCCGGCCGAACCTCCCAGCTCTCGACCCGCCCCTCGCTCAGCGACACGATCGCCTTGACCGCATCATCCTGGTCGCGGTCGAAGCAAACGATGTTGGCCTCGCGCGGAAGGACGCTTGCACCTTCGTGGTTGCCAGCCTCGGGTAGTGCCCGCTTGGACGGCTCGCGCAGCTCGATCGAGGCGAATCGCCACCGCTCGCTGAGCCCACGCTGCTCACGCACGATCCGCGCAGCGCGCCGAATCTCCTCGGCGCTGAGTGGCTCGAGGGGGTGGCGCCGCGCGGCATCCCCCACGCTCCGCCCTCCGGGCTCGGCGCTGGCTGTCTCCACCGGGGAGATCGTATGCTCACCGGCGCCCGGCGGCAAGCCTACGGCGCGCGTGCAGGCCTACGGCGCGCGTGCAGCGCCGCGCATGTGCGGGTTCGTGATCCACCACGACGGCCCGAATGGAAGCGACTCGAACTCGGTCACGCGGAACCCTGCGGCCGCGATCGCGTCCATGGTCCGGCGTGAACAGTGGCAGCCACCCCCGAGCAGGGGCCAGATTCGTGATCGATCGAGCATGATCTGAAGCCGCGCTTTGGCGGGTTGATCGGCCCGCACATGCTCCAGAAAGCGCAACTCGCCACCGTCTTTGAGCACCCGGCGTATCTCGCCCAGCGCCGTCGCGAGCTCTGGTACCGAGCAGAGCACCAACGAGGCAACGGCAGCGTCGAAGGAGGAGGACTCAAAGGGCAGGCGCGAGGCCACACCGTCGACGAGCCGCACGGCCACGCGTGTGTTTGTGGCGGCATGCCGGGCTTTGTCGCGCATGAACGGCTCCGGCTCAACCGCCACCACCGTCTCAACCGTCGGCGGATAGTGACCGAAGTTGACGCCGTTTCCGGCTCCTAGCTCAAGCACGCGGCCCGACAGCCCAGCCAGAAGGCGATCTCGGTGAATGCCCACCTCGTGCTCCGTCGCGCGGCTAAGGCGGTCGAAGAAGCGAGCGAAGATGGGGTGGCGGCGCCCCTCGCGCGCGGACCGGCTCGCGCTCTCCCGGGACCCATCCATCGCGACATCGTGCCACGATCCGAACAATGGACGCCGGATCCGGAGGCGAGATTTCCCTGCTCGGCCAGCCCGCTCGCTACCGAGCCGGGTTGGAGGACCTCGGCGGCGGGCTATGGGCGTGGCTTCAGCCCAACGGAGGGCTCGGGGAGTCGAACGCCGGTCTGGTGGTCGGTGACGGTGAGTCGTTGTTGATCGACACGTTGTGGGACCTTCGCCTCACGCGGCGAATGCTCTGGGCCATCGCGCCCCACACCGTGGCTGCACCGATCAAGCGGCTCGTCAACACGCACGCCGACGGCGACCATTGCTGGGGCAACCAGCTTCTGGCAGAAGCGAACATCACCTCCACGGAAGCGGCGGCGGTGGACATGCTGCGCGAGGAGCCTAAGCGGCTACGTCTGTTCAGCCGCGTCGGCGCGGGGCTCAAGACGATCAAAGCTCGCGATCCGCTGGGGCGCGCGGTCGCGCTGCTCCCGGAATCGGTCGTGCGCCACGCAGAGCGCCTCGATCTCGCCGCGATCCCGCGGGCCCGGGAGCTCGCGGGCGTGGGCGCCTTCGCACGCCTGTTGGCCGCCTATGACTTCGAGGGGATATCGCTGACGCCTCCCACCGAGACGTTTAGCGGAGCCATGGAGCTGGAGGTCGGAGGGCGAAGAGTCGAGCTGATCGAGGCGGGCCCGGCGCACAGCCCGGGCGACCTGATCGTGCATGTGCCCGATGAACGCGTCGTGTTTGCGGGCGACCTCGTCTTCGTGGGCGTCACCCCGATCATGTGGGTAGGCCCGGTGGAGAACTGGATCGCCGGGCTCAACCGCATCATCGAGTTAGGACCACGCCTCATTGTCCCGGGTCACGGCCCCACGACCGGGCTTGACGGGGCGCGAGCCGTCCGCGACTACTGGGAGTTCGTTGTCCCGGCGGTGCGCAAGCGACTTGCTGACGGCGTCGATGCGCAAACTGCCGCTCGGGACGTGGTGCGCTCACGCGAGTTCTCTGAACGGCCATTCGCCACCTGGGACGCGCCCGAGCGAATCGCGATCAACTCCGCGATCATCGCGCGCAACGATTCCGGGGAGAGGGGGCGTGTTTCCGACCAGGCGCGCATCGGGTTGCTGGCGCGAATGGGACAGCTGGGCGCCGAGCTCGAGCCTTAGTATCGGCTCTCGGCCCGATGGCGCGGGCGATCAGAGGATTCCGCTCTCGGAGTTGTCGCCGACCAGGAAGCGATACGCGCGGGGTTGGCGGTGGTCGCGGCCGATGCGCACGTTGCGCCCGAGTAGTGACGATTCCATCCTTCCGGCGAGGCCCCGGACCGCGGCACCGGCGAGCAGGATTGAGTGCTCGACTTCGGCGCCCTCGATGGTGCATTGCTCGCCGACCGCGGTGTAGGGACCCACATAGCAGTCGGTCAGCGTGACGCCCGCGCCGATCACCGCGGGTCCGCGCACGGCGCAGCGGTGAAGCCGCGCGCCCGGCTCTAGCACAACCCTGCCGTCGACCTGGGATTCTGAGAGCTCGCCCTCCACGCGGGTCTCAACGGTGTCGAGCACGAGCCGATTGGCCGCGAGCAGGTCCTCGAGCCGGCCGGTGTCCTTCCACCACCCCTTGACGATGTGCGGCTCGACGCTCATGCCGCGGTCGATGAGATGTTGAATCGCCTCGGTGATCTCGAGTTCACCGCGACCCGAAGGCGTGATCGCCTCCGCGGCCCCGTAAACCGCCTGCGTGAACATGTAGACGCCAACAAGCGCCAGATTCGTTTGTGGCTCTAATGGCTTCTCGAGCAGTCGCACGACCTGACCGTCGAGCAGCTCAGCCACGCCATAGTTCTGAGGGTCCGGAACCTCGGTCAGCAGAATCAACGCCGCCGGCTCGTGGGTACGGAACGCTGCGACCAGGGATCGCCGCCAAGGGTACCCCGGCCGCAGCGACAGAGAACTGGCTAGGCCTGCGCTTGCCCGCTGAGGTATTGCGCCGGCTCAGGGATGGGCCGCTGTGGCCAGCGTCTCCGCGGCGGAGCGTACGGCTGCGCGGGCGTCCACGGGCTCGAGCACCACCGCATCACCGGCCTCCTTCAGCACCTCACGCACCAGCCAGTCGATCCCGGCGAAGGCGAATTCGACCACGACCGAGCCATCGTCGAGGTCGCGCTGAACGTGACGCTGCTCGCGGACCCACCTTGCACGCTCCGGCGAGATCCACACGAGCGCGCGGCGCGAAGCCGGCACCTCGCCGGTCCGAGGCCAACCGTCGACGTCTGCAACCGGGTCAACGTCGCTGCGCGGCTCGAAGCGGCGACCTGTCGGCGTGGCCGATTTGATCCGATCAAGGCGGAAGTGACGGACGGCCTCGCGCGAGATGTCATAGCTCATGACGTACCAGCCCTCGCGCCCGTTGATGAGTGCG
>DASYAP010000116.1:0-2603 GCA_036501265.1 Solirubrobacteraceae bacterium
AAACGTGACCGCCATCGTGAACAGGCGGCCGGTGTTGTAGATCGCGCCGCCGTTGGCGCCGTTATCGCTGGTGGGGCATATGGGAAGTGTGTTCGTCGCCCCGTCAGGTGCATGTCCCCCCTCCAGGGTGAGCTGGACCAAAGAGACCGACGCCTGTGGCGCGATCGTCATCAGGCGGTCCGTCAGCGAAGGCAGGCCTTCGATGATCGTGGTTGGCCCCTGCCCGGTGATCGTCAGGCCCGCGTTGCTGGTCACGCAGAGGTCTCCGCTGGCGTTTTGGTCGGGGACCGTCCCGGTCGGGGCGATGCAGTTCTGGTCGGTGTCCATAGCCGTCGGCGGGATCGACAGCTGGTCGGTCTTAGCCCCGAGCACAATCAAGTTGGAGAAGGTGTCGGCGGTCCCGCAGCTGGTCCTGGTGCGCGGCCAGTTCACTGTGTCGATCGCCTCGCGCAGGGAACACTTGCCACCGCCGATCTCGTCCTTCGTCGTGTTGACCCTCAGCGTCGCTGCCTCAGTCGCGGCCGCACTGGCCAGGGTCAACACGGGGACGAGCAGCATCAGCAGTAGCACCCACCACCGCCGGTACCGGCAAAGCTCGACGACCCCCCGCCTGGTGACTCCCGCCCGACTCAACCCGTCAAGGCTCCCCTCCGAAACCCACCGAGCCAGCCTACCAGCGCACACCGAGGCAAGCACCAGGCGGTTTACGCGATTGTCCGCCGGGAAGCCAATCGTGCAAGTCCCGGTCCGAGCGCGTCTAAACTGGCGCTTCTAACCAAGATGGGAATTGGAACTTCACTCTTTCTGATCGCCGCAGGAGCGATTCTGCGCTTTGCAGTCACCGTCTCTTCGACCCATTTCAATGTCCAGACGGTGGGGCTGATACTCATGATCGTGGGGATCGTGGGATTGGCGATTTCGCTTCTGTGGATCACGGTCTGGTCCGATCGGCGCTCGCGGAGCTCGGACGTCGTCGAGCGCGACCCCCCGCCGACCCAGCGCTATCGCTACTGAGACATGGCGTGGGCAGCAGCGGCGACCTCAGGGTGACCGGAGCAGTTCGAACACCGAAGCCCACCTGGAGGCGTCGGCGCCGTCCGGCAACGAGAGCGTGATCCGCGTGGCCACGTCGCCGTAGCGACGCTGGACCTCCGCGACAGCGTCCTCGGGAGCACCCACGATCGCGAAGGCGTCCACCATCTCGTCGGCGATGACGCCCGCGAGACGATTCCAGGCGCCCTGCTTGGTGAGCGCGTTGAGCTCCTCTTGCAACGCGCCCCACCCATGCAGCTCCAGCACCGGCCTGTACGCAGGCGTCGATCCATAGAAACCGATCTGCCCGCGCACGAACTCGGTGCCCGCGACGCGCTCCTGTTCGGAGTCGCGCGCGACCACGAACCCGGGCACGACGAGTTCGAACCCTCCTAAAGACCGCCCCGCCTTCTCCGCACCCCGCGCCAGAGCGGGCAGCGTAACCTCGCGCAGGTAGCGCTCGGTGCCGAAGACGTGGCAGAAGATCCCGTCGGCGACCTCGCCCGCGACCTCGGTCATCTTCGGCCCGACCGCCGCGAGGATGATCTTCGGGTTGCCGTGCGCATTCGGTCCCGGGTTGAAGAACGGCGTCATCAACGTGTGCCTGTAGAAGTCGCCCCGGAAGTCGAGCTTCTCTCCCGCTTCCCACGCTTTCCAGATTGCGCGAATCGCGAGGATGAACTCGCGCATGCGCGGCGCGGGATGCGACCACTGCATCGAGTAGCGCCGCTCGATGTGGGCCTTCACCTGTGACCCCAGGCCCAGCAAAAAACGTCCACCTGAGAGGAGCTGTAGGTCATTTGCCTGCAACGCAACTGTCAGCGGGTTGCGACCGAAGGCGACCGCGATCCCCGTGCCGATGTCGATCCGCGGGGCGGCCTGCGCCGCGACCCCACAGGCCAGGAATGGATCGGCCTGCGTCTCGGTCGTCCAGAACCCGTCGTACCCGAAGGCGTCGGCCTCGGAGGCGAGGCGACCGGCCTCGACCACCGAGGGGACGTAGCTCATCTGATCGACCTTCACCGGCGGCCTCCCCGCTCCAAACCCTCCAGACCCCGCCACAGGGCCTTCATAGCCGCGTCGAGCACCTCTTCCCTGCTGACGCGGGGATGGGCGTGCCACCAGCGTACGACTCCCTCGAGCGCCGCCTGCTGGAGCGCCAGGATCGCCGCCGCCACGGGACTCGCCGGATCAAGCCCGGCCCGCCGCGCGTCCGGGGCGAGCATCGTGGCGAGCAGGCGGCTCGCGTCTCGATGCAGGCGCCGGTGATCGGCAGCGACGTCTGGATCGACGGGTGCGTGCTCGGGATAGAGCAGGCGCCAGGTCTGAGGCTCGCGTTCGGCGAAAGCGAGGAAAGCGTCAAAGACGGCGCAGATCCGCTCCTCGCCCGACGAATCGGTCGATAGCGCCTCGCGTAGGTGCGAGAGAAGCTCTCTGCGCTTGGCCTCGAGCAGCGCCACAAACAACGCTCGCTTGGACGGAAAGTGGTCGTAGAGGACGGGCCTGGTGACGCCGGCGTCAGCAGCGATTCGCCCCAGCGATGCTCCCTCGTAGCCGTGCGCGGAGAACTC
>DASYAP010000117.1:0-2349 GCA_036501265.1 Solirubrobacteraceae bacterium
GACGATGCTCTCGCGCAGCACGGGTGGGGGCGAGCCGGCCAGCGTGTCCAGCGCCCACCACCCGCGGCCGTCGTAGACCGAGGTGCGGACGTGACCGATCCATCGCTCCGAAGCCGCCGCCAACCAGGCATCGACTTCAGGACTGCATGTCAGCTCGGGGTAGAGGTGCACGATCTTCCGGAGCTTCACCGACACCCAGTCATCCGCCGGCGCCACCCACTCGCGCGCGTCCCAATCGAAGCGCCGCCCCGGCAGCGTCCGAACGGCGCTGACCAGCACCGCGTCGTATGGGAACGCGAGCACCACGACCCGACCACCCGCGCCGTCAGGACGCAACACCACATTTGGCTGATCGGGAACGGGCCTCATACCGACGAGCACGTTAGCCACCGAAAGGTGGCGTCGCTCGGGAGGCAGACCAGAATGCGCACGAGCGACCCGCGGCAGTACTAACCCATGACGTCGTTCAAAGTGACCACGAGCGCGAGCTTCCCTATCCGTGCGATTCGACAGCAGGACGACGGCCGCGCCGGTCACACGACGGGCTGCTGCTTTCGCGCTGGAGGCAGAAGTCGCCTAGTCGTAACCGCTTCAGGCGTTAGCCAGCCATGCTTGGCCGGCGCGGGCCACGAGTCGCGGACCTGCATTCGTGATCGGGCATGCATGCCGCCGGCGACCGTTAGTCGTCCTGCTCAGCGCGGACACCAGGGCAGGCCGCAATCGGCGCGGGGCCCCGACGTCGGCGGTCGCCTCGGTCTCGCCCGTGGCGAATTTGAGGGGAGGTGGACCGACGGGGCACGAGACCTGCGATGCCGTCGTCGCGGTGATCGGTGCGTGTGTGGCCGCGGCCGTTCTGTGCCCGGAGCGGTCGTCTGGGCGAGTTGGTGCTCGTGACCGGTGGCGATCGAGCGGTCGTGGTGGCTGGCTTCTGGTATTAGCTGCTGTCGCTGTCAGCCCCGCAGGAGCGCTCTGGACTCCCGGCGTGAGAGTGTGCTGGCCGGGAGGGGCCGGCTGCGCTCGCGTTGCCATTTTTTTGGGTTGGCGTGAAAGATTTGGGGGGGGATCGATGATTAGGGTTGCGTGAGTTCGGTGAGCGAGGCTCGGGCGCAGCGCTTCGCGGCGTTGTATGGGGAGTTTTATGGTGCGATACATGCGTATGCGTCGCGGCGGGCTGGTTGGGATGCGGCGGATGAGATCGCTGCTGAGACGTTTTTGGTGGCGTGGCGGAGGTTCGATGTGAGCCGGACCGGGTTCCACGGAGACTGGGTTTGTAGGTTCTGATTGTTGTTCATCGAGCCATTGCTCTGACCCGCCCGGCGTAGAGAGTCTCGAACTCGACGGGTGGGATGTCGCCGAGGGCTTCGTGCAGGCGGTCGTGGTTGAACCAGCTGATGTATTCGACCATGGCGAGCTCGAGCTGCGCTCGGGTGCGCCACACGCGGTCGGCGATCAGCTCGGTCTTGAAGCTGTCGACGAAGCTCTCGGCCAGCGCGTTGTCGTAGGCGTCGCCGACCGATCCGACGGAGGCCAGCACGTGGTGGTCGTCGAGCACCTGGGTGTAGTCGGCAGAGGTGTATTGACTGCCCCTGTCGCTATGCGCGACCAGCCGGAAGTCGGCGCCGTGCTCACGGGTGCCGAGCGCCATTCTGAGCGCGTCGAGGACCAGGTCGGTCCGCATGTGCGAGGCGAGCTGCCAGCCGACCACGCGGCGGCTGTGAACGTCGATGATGAACGCGAAGTAGACGACGCCCTCCCAGCAGCGCAGATACGACAGATCTCCCACCCACAGACGGTTGGGCTCCTCGGCGGTGAAGTTGCGCTTGACCAGGTCCGGGCGGCGTTGGGCGTTCGGATCGGGCTTGGTCGTGCGCCACGGCTTGCCGCGACGCTTGGCGCCCTGGATCCCGTGACCGCGCATCAGCCGCTGCACCTGGCAGCGCGGTGCGCTCTCCCCGGCCCTGAGCAGCGCCTTCCAGGTCCGACGGTACCCGTAGGCCTCATAGTTGGCCTTGTGGGTGGTGCGGATGACCTCCAGCAGCCGCTCATCCTCGAGCTGACGAGTCGACCGTGCGCCGCCGGCACGGTGGTAATAGGCGGACGCCGACACGCCCAGGACCCGGCAGATCGGCTCGACGCCGAAGCGCTCGCGATGGGAATCGATGAACGCGCTCACTTCGGACGGTCTGCGTCGAGCTCGGTCGCAAAAAACACCGAGGCGGCCTTGAGGATCTCGTTCGCGCGGCGCAACTCGAAGTTCTCCTTGCGCAGCTGCTTGATCTCCTCACGCTCCTCACTAGTCGGCAGATCGGGCCCCAGCCCCTGGTCCGCCTCGGCCTGACGCACACGCTT
>DASYAP010000118.1:0-5851 GCA_036501265.1 Solirubrobacteraceae bacterium
TGGACGACGAGCTTGCCGTTCACCGCCATCAGGGTGGCGTCGGCGGTGACGCCAAGCGCGCTCCCGCGGAGCACGAGCTTTCCGTCGCCCGAAGCCACCGGCGTCACCCCCTGGACGAATGGAACCGCTGAGCGGAGGTTGACCTCGCTCACGGACGCGCTGCCCACAAGCTCGTTGCCGCGCTTTACAAGCGTGGCGTTTGAAAGCGTGAGCAGACCCGTCTGGAGCCGCTGCACCGAGGCGTATAGCGAGCCCGCGTCGGACGTTTGCGCCAGCGAGCTCCCGAGGTGACCGGGCGTTGAGTGATAGCTGGCCATGCGCACGACCACGCGATCGGCCTGGTGCCAGAGCAGCTCGATCGCGGGAAACGCCTCGACCTTGACTTCGAGCACGCGACCGGAGCGCGACAGCCGGTCGCGCAGCCGCTGCGCTGCGAGTCCGGGCAGCACGACTTGCGCCACCACCAGCAACAGGAGGACTACGGCGACGAGGGCGCCGAGAGCGATCCAGAGTGGCCGGCGGCGCAGCCTGGACTTCGCGATGGCTTACGCCGAGTCCGGCGCCGAACCGGTCTGCGTGCCCGTCGCGGCTGCGGTGTCTGCGGGGGCGCCCGAGGTAGAGCCCGCGTCCGCGGCAGGGGGAGTGCTCGGCGGGGCGGTCGAGGGCGGAGGCGTGTACTGGAACTCCTCCTCGGCGCCGAACAGCAGATCGAGCACCTTCGACCGAAGCTTCTCCGAGGTGGCCAGCGCGACGCCGGAGCCGATGCCCAACAGCAGGAGCAGGCGCCCGAGACGCAGCTTGCGCCGCTTCTTGGGCGGCGCGGTTACAGCAAGGGTCACGTCGCGAAGATTCTCAAGCGCCTTGCGCAGGTCGGCTTGCGCTTTCTTGTCCTCGAGCAGCGACCTGGCCGAGACCTTGCCGTTCGAGACACGCTCATAGACGTTGCGGACCGAGTCGGCGGTCCTGCGCATGTTGTCGCGTAGCTTTGCGTCGAGCACCAAGCGCTGGAGGTAGGGGTTCGACTTGACCGCAGCGGCGATCTCCGCTGGTGTAAATGGCGCACTCTGCTTGCGACGTGATGGCATTACGGGTCTCCCTCGGGACTTGAGCTTCGTCGAGAGGCTCAGCATACGCGATTGCGTCGGGCGCTCGGGCCTCGTGTACCCCTGCGCTAAAGCTCGTACACCGCGCCCTCGCGTGCCAGCTCGACCGGACCGCCAAACCCGTCATGGGCCTGGGCCCGCGCCCACTCGGGGTCAAGCTCGTCGGAGAAGTGGGTCAGCACCAGCCGCCGCGCCTCCGCTCGGCGACCGTGGTCGCCCGCCTCGAATGGAGTCAGGTGCCCGCGTTGGCCCGTGCGCTCGGGACGCGGCAGCGTGGCTTCGACGAGCAGCAGGTCGGTTCCCCGCGCGAACCGGATGAGGTCCTCGTTGGGCGCGCAGTCTGCGCTGTAGGTGAGCCGGGCGCCGTTGCCGTCCGATACCTCCACCGCGAGCGTCCGCGTGTAATGGGGAACTTCGCAGAAGCGCAACTGCAGCGGCCCTAGCTCGAGCGTGTCGGGCCCGTCGTACTCGTGGAGCGCGAACGCCGCTTCGACCAGGTCCTCCTTGCCCCACGAGCCGCTCAGGTGTCTGAAGAGCTCGGAAGCCCCCATCGGCGCCCACAGCTCGGGCCGAGCCGGCTCGGCTGTCCCAGGCCAGCCGCCCACCGGTACCGGTTGCTGGCGCGGCGCGTAAGTGAGCGCGTAGCTGAAGGGGACGAGATCGAGAAAGTGGTCGGCGTGCAGATGACTGACCAGCACGGCGTCGACGTCGACGTAATCGCAGAAGCGGCGCAGCTTGGAGAAGACCCCATTGCCACAGTCGAGCAGCAGCGTGAATTCCTCATGCTGAATGAGGTAGCCGCTACAGGCACCGTCGGTGTCCTGCCACGAGGGGGACTTGCCCAAAACTGTTATGCGCACGGGAGCCTGCCTCTCTTCTGGCAGAACTCTAGCCCGGCGCCGCCGGGCGGACGTCTAAGAACTCGTTACCTGACGTCGCGGCGGCGGTCCGGATCTACCCACCAACCGATCACCACGGCGATCAGCACGAAGGCGATAAAACCGCCGATCAGAGGCCACCACATGATGGAAAAGATATACGGGATGGCGAGCGCACATGTGCGCTCGCCCCGGCCGAGCATGCTCGGCCGGCGCCGGGCCGCACGCGGCCCGGCGAACTGATTAGGAGTGGAGCGCCACCTGCTCCTGGGCCGACGGGAAGGCCCAGGCGACCTGAAGGCGCCGGTCCTGCTCAAAGACAAACCGCAGCTGGCTGGGAGGGCGCAGGCCCTCGGGGCGGGCCGGGCGGTAGGTCGCACACGGTCCTGTATCCGAGAGTGCACAGAGCAGGTTCTGGTGAAAGAAGCAGCTCTCACAGCTCGCCTTCTTGGTCTGTACGCGCCCCGATGCCATCCGCCTAGCTCCTCTCTCGTTCGCGTTCTTCAACGTCGCGCAACAGCATGAAAGCGAACCACGCGGGAGGAGTGCAACCACGATTTCCGCAAGGAGCAACAACTTTGTAACAAGTTCAAATCCCTGCAATATGCGGGTGTTTTTGCTCGACGGCCGCATTTTCCGTAGCTTTGAGCCGTGGCCGAGCAAGAGCTCTTCTCGATCCCCGACTACGAACTGGCGGCCCGTGCTCAGCTCGAACCCGGAGCGCTTGCCTATCTCGACGGCGGCGCCGGCGACGAGCTCACGCTGCACGACAACGTGGCGGCCTGGCGTCGCTGGGCGATTAGACCCCGGCCGCTCGTGCCCGTCGGCAAACGCGACGCGGGCGTCACGCTGCTTGGTAGGGCGCGGCCGCACCCGCTGATCGTGGCGCCGATGGCCTTCCAGCGGCTCGCGCACCCCGACGGCGAGCTCGGCATCGCGCGGGCGGCGCAGGCCACGGAGACCATCATGTGCCTGTCCACGCTTGCGACGGTCAAGCCCGCGGCGCTCGCGGACGCGGTGCCGGAGGTGCCGAGGTGGTATCAGCTGTACGTGTTGTCCGACCGGGGAGTGACGCGCGAACTGGTGGCCCAGGCCACCGACCACGGGTATGAGGCCTTGGTGGTGACCGTAGACCTGCCCGTGGTGGGCGTCCGGGAGCGTGAGCTTCGCACGCCGCCGCGTGTGGACGCCGCCGACATTCCAGCGGCGATTGCCGCCGGCGCCGCAGGACCAATGACGACTCCCGAGTTCGCCCAACTGATTGACCCCGATCTGAGCTGGTTGGATCTCGAGCAGCTGGTGCGCGAGAGCCCGTTGCCGGTGATCGTCAAGGGTGTGCTGACGGCGGAGGCCGCCCGTCTCGCCGCCGATCACGGGGCGAGCGGTGTGGTGGTCTCAAACCACGGGGGCCGCCAGCTCGACGCCGTGCTCTCGGGCGCCGACGCGCTACCCGAGGTGGTGGAGGCGGTCGGAGACCGACTCGACGTGCTCGTGGACGGCGGCATCCGTCGCGGTGGCGACGTCCTCAAGGCCCTTGCGCTCGGCGCGCGCGCGGTCATGGTGGGACGACCGGTGGCGTGGGGTCTCGCTGTCGGCGGTGCCGAAGGAGCACGCAAGGTGCTGGAGATCCTGCTCTCCGAGCTCGACACCGCGCTCGCGCTCGCGGGTGCCCCCAGGGCCGCCGAGCTCGACCATAGCTTCCTCGCACGATCGCCGAGATGAACGTCCTGGTCACGGGGATCACCGGTTACGTGGGCTCGCGCCTGGCGCCTCGGCTCGCGCGCGACGGCCACGCCGTGCGCGGCTTCACTCGCCGCCGCGACGCGACTGTCCAGTTCCCAGTGACGAGCGGAGACCTAGTTTCGGGGGAAGGGCTGCGGGAGGCCTTCGAAGGTGTGGACATCGCCTACTTCCTGATCCACTCGATGGAGACATCCGCCGACGATTCCTTCCCGACGAGAGAGCGCCGGGCGGCGGAAAACTTCGCGCACGCTGCCAGGGAGGCGGGAACCGGCCGGGTTGTCTACCTGGGCGGACTCGCGCCCGCCGCCAGCTCGGCCTCGGTCCACTTGCGTTCGCGGCTCGAGGTCGAGCGGATCCTCCTGGAGGCCTCGACGTGCTCGGTGGCGCTGCGGGCCTCGATCGTGATCGGCGCAGGCTCTCCCTCTTTTCGGTTTTTGGTCCGGCTGGTGGAGCGGCTTCCCGTCCTCGCCATTCCGGCCTGGCGCACCAACCGCACCGCCCCCATCGACGAACGGGACATAACCGAGCTGCTGGCACGGGCAGCCACCAGCGATGCGGTTTGCAGCCAAGCGCTCGATGCCGGCGGCCGGGACACCGTCACCTACGAGGAGCTGATCGACAGGATCGGCGACAGCCTTATCCTCAGCCGGCCGGCATTGCGTTTCCGCCGGCTGACCCTGACCCCGATCGCAAGCAGGGTCTCGGCAGTCATCACCGGCGAAGACCCGGCGCTGATCGGACCGTTGATGGCTGGGCTGGACGAAGACCTATTGCCGCGCGACGACCGCGCGGCGCGTCTGCTGGACGTGCGCTTACATTCACTCGACGCGGCAATAGAGCATGCGTTGGCCGAGTGGGAAGCGAGCGAGCCCCTCGCGGCGCGCTGAGAACTTCCCCGGCTCGCTCCAAGTGAAGGTAGGGTCTCAGCTCCCGTGAGCGTCGTACACGAAAAGATCAGTATCGACGCGCCGATCCGGAAGGTGTGGGATACGGTTATGGACCCAGGCCGCTTGGGCGAGTGGGTGACGATTCACCGGGGGATTCGCAACGCACCAGATGGGCCCTTGCAACCTGGCGCGACCATGGAGCAGCAGATGCAGGTGCGTGGCTTTCGGTTTCAAGTTCACTGGACGCTCGTCTCCGTGCAAGAGCCCACTCTGGCCGAATGGAAGGGTCGAGGTCCAGCGCATTCGGGTGCCCGCATCCGTTATGTCCTGACAGATAACGGAGACGGCGCGACCGAGTTCGAGTACACAAATGAGTTCTCGCCTCCAGGCGGGCGACTGGGAAACTTTGCATCGAGAATGATTGTCGGCGCCGCCTCCGAGCGTGAGGCTCACAATTCACTCATGCGGCTGAAGGCCCTGTTGGAGCGGGGCTGACTTACGCCGGCACGGTTTTTCGCAGGTTCTTAACTGACTGCCTGTATGGTTGGGGAGCTTTAATTACTCTCGACTACAGGAGAACATCGTGACGGAATTCATTGACGTGACCGTCAAGGACATCGACGAGCGGCTGCAGCAGCTCAAGCAGGAGGTCTCTCGGCTGGAGGCGGCGAGGTCGGCGCTCGTCGGGCGCGGACCGGGCCGGCCACGGGGCCCCCGCCGGAGCAGCACACGCAGCGCGACCCGACGCACGAGTGGACGGCGGCGAGGGCGCCGCGGCACCCGTGCCACGCAGGCGCTTGAGCTCGTTCGTACGCGCCCCGGGATCACCATTCCGGAGCTCGCAAAGGAGATGAAGATCGCTCCCAATTACCTGTACCGCGTGCTGCCTCCGCTCGCCCAGCAGGGACAGGTCAGACGCGACGGGAAGGGCTGGCATCCGGCGTAATCCAGGCTGATCTCCGCCGCGGCCCGTCCCGGTCGCGGCATACCAGGCACCGCGACGGCGCCAAGGACGGTGTCGGTTGCGGCTGCCGGGGGACTGTGGTAGACGCCTGCGGGTGGGAGGGTACGTGTCGACGCAGTCCACGAAAGCACCTTGATCGTCCATGGAGGTGATCAGTCCGCGCAACTGTTTGGGCGGGAGCCCCTGCGCCAACGGTTACTCGGCGCACGGTATCCCTGCGCGAATAACACCTGCAACGCGATGCGCATCGACGGCAACGTGTCCCGCTCTGGGCAG
>DASYAP010000119.1:0-12557 GCA_036501265.1 Solirubrobacteraceae bacterium
GCCCTTGGTCGCTTGATCAGCCTCAGCTTCCTGGCCCGAAAGAGCCTGCGCCAACCGCAGCCGCCCGCGGAAGAGGCGCTTCGTGATCGTGGCCTCGCGCACCTGCAAGGCATCGGCCGCCTCCCGATAGGAGAGACCCAGCACGTCAACCGCGACGAGCGCTTCCCTGAAACCGTCGGGAAGCTCGCTGATCAGGTCGTAGAGCTCATGCGCTTCGAGCGCCTGTTGCGGCGCAGTGGCGTTGTGGTCCTCGATCACCTCGAGTTGATCGGGGAGCGGTTCGGTGCGGGGACGGCGGCTGGCGGTACGGTGGGCCGAGAAGTAGGTATTGCGCATGACCCGGAGCAGGTAGCCCAGGTCATCGTCTGAACGCAGCAAACGCGGCTTGCGCAGGACGCGAGCGTACGTCTCCTGGACGAGGTCTTCGGCGTCCTCGCGCGAGCCGCACAGCGCCCAGGCTGAGCGGTATAGACGATCGAAGTGATCCCCCAATCGTTCTGGGTCTAGCTTGCGTTGTGCTAGCGGCACGGGAACTGGTCCGCAGCGAGAATACTCCCTGACCACGGACATCAGAGCGCCGCAGGGCTCGTGTCCATGCCTCCGAGGACTCCGGGATTTTTCGGATCCTTCCCGGGAATATTTCGCCCAATCCGAGCGTCATCTCTCTGCAGTAGGGCGTGACCTGACCAACAGGTCTCTCTCTACTAACTCTCCTGACCCAGCCAACGCGGCCGCGGCTTCTAGGCGCGGTCGCGTTGCGCTGGAGGTAGAAGGGCGGCGACCGCTCGCCGGCGCGGTCCGAGGTGCCGACCGTCCAGCAGCGAGCAAAGTTCGCAACACCTCCGGCGCTCCCTGTGGGCTTTGCGATTCTTGCATCACATGCGGGCACGAATCGCATCGCCTTCTCCCCGCCACCAGGGTGATGCGAGTATTGCCCGGCGGGTGCCGAGCGCCGTCGCGCGCGATGGGAGCACGGCGACGATCTGAGACAGCGGAACCGCTGGCTACCTTATGCGCATGCTTGTGGCGCTCCCGCCCCGCGACCGGTATGCCCCAACCGCGTAGAGGACGCGAGCCTTCGCTGCGGGAGCGGCCCCCGCGTTCTCAGCAACCGCCCGCCGCGCACAGGCGAGCCTCAAAAGCAACGCAAAGCCGGCGCCGCGGGATTATCGCCGCGGCGGCCTTGTGCGCCGGCGTGATCGCGGTGATCGTGATCATCCTGAGCTCGGGCGGCTCGTCGGGGCACAAACCAAGTACCACCGCCGAGAGATCGCAAGCGGTCGCGAGTCATACCGTGCACCATGCGCAGCGGCGAAAACCCGTCCACCATCACCCAGCGTCGCCCGCGCCAGGCACACTCCCCCAAACGCACGCGCTGCCGTCGGGCACGACCGCCCGCTTCAAGGCGTTGATGGCGGCTTTTTGGGCCGGGGTCGTACACGACTCGACTTCCCGAGCGATGCCGGCTTTCTTCCCGCGGGCCGCGTATCTCAAGGTCAAGGCGCCTCACGCCGGGCCCGACTACACCTACCGGATCCTGCATGCGTTCACGCTCGATCTTGGCGCGGCCCACGCGCTGCTTGGGGCAGGTGCCCCAAGTGCGCGACTGTTGTCGGTGCGCGTGCCGCAGGGATTCGCCCACTGGATAGATCCGGGCGCCTGTGACAACCAGATCGGGTACTGGGAGGTGCCCAATGCGCGCGTCGTCTACACCGAGAACGGCCAGACCCACTCATTTGGCATCGCCTCGATGATCTCGTGGCGAGGCGTCTGGTACGTGGTCCATTTGGGGGTCGTGCTTCCGTCCGGGATACCAACCTCCGGAACGGTGGACTCGCCATCCGCAGGCCGCGGCACGTCGATCGACTCAGGGACCTGCTAGCCCTGGTGCGCGCGATGGAACTCATTCCGGCCATCCGGGCTCGGCTCGAGCAGCTCAACGGCGAGCCTGGCAATGCTTTGGCGAGTGGGCGACGAGCCGCGTTCTGGCGGGCTCAGCAGCACGCCGCCCGGCTCGATCGCACGCTGGCCGACTTGCGCCGCTATTGCTTGGAGTCGCTGCGCTCCCGTCTTCTCGACGAGGAGGACGAGAACGACTACCTGCGCGGCTACCGCCAGGGCTTTCAGGCGGTGCTCGAGGACATCCGCCGGCTCGAGACGCGGTGGGGCCGGCGCTAGTGGCCCCTGAGACTTCTCGGCGACCCCTTCGTTATTTGCGCGTCATCAGCCGCTTGCTGACCGGAAGCACGATCGACCTGGGCAGCTTGCGATTGGGGCCGAACGCGAGCTTGACCTGCGGGCCGCCTGGAATCACCGAGATGCGGCCGCTGTCGGCCGCCTGCAGCGCGTCGCGAGCGACCCTTTCCGGTGAGACGAACGTGAATTTGGGCAGACGTGCGGCGAAGTAGTCGGCATCGCTGGCCTGCTGAAACCCGCTCGGGACCGGCCCCGGGACGACCGCGGTCACGGTCACACCCTGATCGGCGACCTCCTCGTGCACAGCCTCCGAGAGCATCAGCACATAGCTCTTCGCCGCCGAGTAGCTCGCGTTGTAGGGAAGGGCTTGGAGGCCCGCCGTGGACGACATGTTGATGACCGCGCCGCGTCCCCGCTGCACCATCGGGGGCAGGTACCGCGCCATCAGGTCGACAACGGCCTCGACAAGCAGACGGAGCTGCGCCAGTTCCTGTTCGCGGCCGACCTCGGCGAAAGCGCGATAGATGCCGTAGCCCGCGTTGTTGACGAGTACCTCGACTTGGACCCCGAGCTCATCGAGGCGTGCGGCCAGCCAGTCGCGACCCTCGTCTAGCGACAGGTCGACCGCGAGCGGTACCGCGCGGTCCTGGCCGCCCAGCTCCTGTGCGAGCTCGGAGAGACGCTCCTGGCGCCGCGCGACGAGCGCCACGCGGTGGCCGCGGGCGGAGAGCTGGCGCGCGAACTGCTCGCCGATGCCGGAGGACGCGCCGGTGACAAGCGCGATCGAGCCGTCTTGCGGGGGCGGAATAGACATTGGCTGACTCCTGACTTGATTTTCAGATCGCTGCCGTGTTCGAATAGCACTCTGCCGAATCAATCGAGGAGGGACAAATGTCGGTGATGATGACGTTGTGGATTAAGGGCGATCCCAACAAGCTCGAGGAGATCGTGCGAGGCGATCCGGACAGGCTTCGAGCGATCTCGGACCGGGCCAAGGATCACGGTGTGATCGCCCATCGCTTCTACGGGTCTGACGGGCAGATTCTGGTCGTCGATGAATGGCCCGACGAGCAGAGCTTCCGGACGTTCTTCCAGGAGCAGCAGGAGCGCATTGGACCGCTGATGCAGGACGCCGGAGTGACATCTGAGCCGGCGGTCGTGATCTGGCGCAAGCTCGAGACCAACGACGAGATTGGCTGGGGCGCCTGACGCGGTCCCGCCGGTCGCGACCGCTCTGCACCACTAGACCTGTCGTACACCCCGGGGCTCCGGGGGCGACGACGGCTGCGGCAAATCCCGGGGTTCCCCGGTTGATCACCCCTGAACCGACGCCTACGGTTCGCGGCGATGAGTAGCAAGCTCATCCGAGGTCTACAGGGGCAGTGTGTGCGTTTTCACTGATAGATGCCGAGGCCAGCGTTAGGTTGTGCCAATCGCTGGGAGGCGCAGTGGCCAAAGGGGCGCAAGGGACCCACCGCTGCGCACAGCAGGAGGAGAGATCGCAGTGAGCACCTGGACGACACAGATGATCGTCGACGGGGCGCCCGAAGAGGTCTTGGCGGTCCTGAGCGACCCGGATTGCTGCTGCCGCTGGTCCCCGATCGACTTCGATCTTGAGGACCTTGACGGCGACCGGCTTGAGACTGGCAGCTTCGCGCGGGTGGCCGGGCGCGTCGCGGGGATCTCGGTGAGCTTCGAGATCCAGGTCCTGCACGCGTCCGGTCGGCGCCTGGCGCTGACGGCACGCGGACCTATGACGCTCGACGTCGAGTACGAGGCATATCCCGCGGACGCCGGCAGGGCCGAGGTGTGGGCCACCGTGACGGTGAAGGCATCGGGTTCGTTGAGCGGCCGCCTGGCGGCCGCCAGCACGGAGGCGCTGCTGCGGGGCGGTGCGTTGAGCCTGACTCTGCGCCGCATCGCCGCCGAGGTGCAGCGCACGATGGGCAAGGTTCCGGCGTGAGTGCACTCAACGCAACCGGAATTGGTCGGGCTCTCCCCGGCGGCCCGCGCGTAAGCCTGCGAGGTGCCGCGAACGCGCTACGCGCCCATCCGCGGCGAGTGCTCGTGGCCGTCGTGACTGCCGCAGGAATCGTGGGTGCGTTCTTGCTGGCCCCGGCGCTGGCACGGTTTCCGCACGAGCTGAGCCGGATCGGTCACGGCGACATTCGCTGGCTGGCGCTGGGCCTGGTGCTTGAAGCGCTCTCGTTTGCGGGCCAGGTCGTGCTATTTCACGCCGTTTATCAAGGCAGCGGCGCCCGCCTCCGTTGCCGCGACAGTTATGAGATCACGCTTGCGGGCCACGCCGCGACCCGGTTGCTGGCCAGCGCGGGCACCGGCGGCATGGCGTTGACGGCCTGGGCGCTGCGCCGCCACGGACTCACGGCAAAGGAGATCGCGCGGCGGATGATCGCGTTCTTGATCCTCATGTACAGCTTCTACACGTTCGCGCTTTTGGTCGGTGGAATCGGACTCTCGACCGGCGCCCTGAGCGGCGGCGGCTCGATCGCGCTGACGCTCTTCCCGGCCGCACTGGCGGCGGGAGCGACAGGGATGTTGTTGGCCGCTCCGGTCGCAGGGGCGCCCGTCGCTCGTTGGCTGCGGGGCCATGGCGCCGGCCAAGACGGCCGTTTCGCCACCGCGACGGGTCGCCTAGCGGGCGGAGTGGAGGCGCTCGCGGACGGCGTGCGCCTGGCGGTCGGGATGATCCGGGAGCGGCGCTTCGGGGTAATCGGCGCACCGATGTGGTGGGGCTTCGATGTGGCCGTGCTGTGGGCGAGCTTTCACGCCTTCGGCGCACCCCCGCCGCTCGGCGTCATCCTCATGGCTTACTTCGTCGGCACGCTGGCGAACACGCTGCCGCTTCCCGGTGGGATCGGCGGTGTGGAGGGCGGGATGATCGGGGCGTTTGTCGCTTTCGGCGTCGCACCGGCTCCGGCCGTTGCAGCGGTCCTCGCCTACCGCCTGTTTGCCTTCTGGCTTCCCACGATTCCGGGCGCGATCGCCTATCTGCAGCTGCGCAGAAGCGTCCCCTCCGGCGCGGTAGCGCGAACCGAGACGCAAGCGGCGCTCGCGTAAAGTCCCAGAGCATGCCGGCGCGCGAGCGCTCGAGCGCGGAGACACATACTCCCGATTCGTGGCTGGAAGCAGTCAAGTCGGAGGAGCGCGGGGGCGAGCTCCTGAGCGCATTCGACCTGGCCCAACAAGGGCTCGCCGAAAACCCCGACGACCTTTGGCTCAAGCACCGCGCGGTACTGGCCCTTGCACGAGCGGGCGCCACCGACGAGGCGGCGAGGCGCTTCCAGGAATACGGCCTGGCAGGGGTGCCTGACGAAGACGTCGCGGCGCTAAGGGCTCGCATCGCCAAGGACCTCGCGTTGCGTGCCGGAGGCGAGGAACGGCGCCGGCTCGCTGCCCGAGCAGCCCATCTGTACGGCGCCGTCTTCACCGAGACCGGCGGCTATTACCCCGCGGTCAACGCTGCGACGCTCTGGCTCGTTGCCGGCGAATCGGCGCGTTCCAGAGAGCTGGCCGCAGCCGTGCTCGAGCTGCTGACCGGTGCAGACTCGTACTACGAGGCGGCGACTAAGGCAGAGGCGTGCCTGCTCTTGGGCGAGCAGGCCGAGGCCGCCAGGGCGTTGGAGCGCGCCGGGGGCTTGCACGGTCGCGACTTCGCGGCCGTCGCGGGCACTCGGCGTCAGCTGCGAATGATCTGCGACTACCTTGATCTCGACCCCTCCCCATTGAGCGCGCTCGCAGGGCCGAGCGTGGTCCATTTTTGCGGACACCGGATCGGCGAGCGCGATGCGCGCTTTTCGCCGGAGGCAGAGGAGGACGTGGCCGCCCGAGTGGCCGAGCTTGTGTCGGCCAACTCCCCGGGGTTTGCCTACGGATCGCTCGCGAGCGGCGCCGACATCCTCTGGGCCGAGGCACTACTTGCGAGAGACTGCGAACTGCACGTCGTGCTGCCTTTCGCACGCGAGGAGTTCGTGGCCTCATCGGTCGCGCCGTCGGGCCCACAGTGGGTGGAGCGGTTCGACCGTTGTCTGGCGGCGGCAGCGACTGTCCGCTTCGCAACCGACGACGCCTTTCTGGGCGACGATGTGCTTTTTCGCTACGCGAGCGAGTACGCCATGGGGCTCTCGCTGCTACGGGCGCGTTACCTCGACGCGGAGATTCGCCAGCTGGCGGTCTGGGATGGAGAACCCGCGGGCGGGGCGGCGGGCACCGCCATCGACGTCGCCACATGGAGGCGCACAGGTCGGGAGGTCACCGTGATCTCGCCGCGCCGCGAAGCGCCGGTGGCTCTCGCTTCCACCCCGCTGGTCGAATCGCACGCCGCCACCGGAACAGGCAGGACCGTTCGTGCGATCGTCTTCGGTGACTTTCAAGGTTTCTCGAAACTCACCGACGAGCAGCTGCCAGTGTTCGCTGCGCGCGCGCTTGGCGCCGTCGCCGAGGTGTTGGCCAGGCACAGCGAGCAGATAGCCCAGCGGAACACCTGGGGCGACGCCGTCTATGTCGTCTTGAACGACGCCGCCACGGCCGCCGAGTTCGCGCTCGACCTGCAAGCCGCGATCGCCGCAATCGACTTGTACGCCGAGGGCCTCCCCGAGCACCTCGCGCTGCGGCTCGGTTGCCACCTCGGCCCCGTCTTCCCGACTCGCGACCCGGTGCTCGACGAGACCGTGTATATGGGTTCGCACGTGAGCCGCACCGCCCGGATCGAGCCGGTGACACCCCCAGGCGCGGTATTCGTGACAGAGCCGTTCGCCGCCGCGCTCGTTCTCGATGGCCGGAGCGGGTTCGCGTGCGACTACGTGGGGCATATGGACGCTGCGAAGGGATACGGCCGGCTAAGGATGTACCGGCTGCTGCACGGCCAAGCGGCGGGCGACGCGCCTCCGCGGCGCGGGCGAATGTGACGGCCTAGCGCGGGCAGACTCGCATGTAGGGGCGGTTCGGCAGGATGTCGTGCCATTCGGTCTGAGTGAGGTTCCGGCCCGCTACCCGGCACGCGAACCGCTCCCAAGCGCCCACCTTCATGGGCCAATCCGCGGCGTCAGCGAGATAGTCGATGAGCAACCGTCCGTTGCGCTCGAAAACGGGCACGGTGATGACGAGCGGCCGGGACGGGAACGAGTTGCCTACCTGCGTGCGGGAGCGCAGGTTCCACAGCGTGGTGCTCTGATCCGTCGACGATGCCGCCAGCTGGCTACCGTCGGGGGAGAAGGAGATGGCGGCGATACTGGCGGTGGCGACGTGCAGCGGACGCTGCTCGGCGTCGCCTCGGCGCGCGTTCCAGAGCAGGACTTGGCCGTTCTCGGTGCCGACGCCCAACACGGTCGAGTCGGGCGAGAACGCGATCGCGGTCGCGTGGTCCGACGATCGGCGCCGGAACAGCTGCCGACCCGACCGCGCGTCCCATGCGACGACCGTAGACAGTGCGGTACAGCATCCCAGCGCCGCGACCTCATTGCCATCGGGACTGAAGTGGACGTCAGTCGCGCCATCCGACACCTCGCCGCTCCAGAGTGGTGCTCCGCCAGCCACCGGCCGGACCTGCACGACCGGGGGCCGGCTTCCCTGCCCCTGTGTCAGGACCGCGATCAGCCGGCCGTCCGAACTCACATCCGCCCCCGCCACCGGCGCCCCGACCTTGATGGTCCGAAGCACGCGGTGGCTGCGCGTGTCCCACAACGTGAGGCGACCCGCGACGCCGCCGGTAAGCAGCGTTCGCCCGTTTGGGAAAAAGGCGATCGCGGGCGCCGAGGGACCGTTCCGAGCGGGAAGCTTTGCGGCTAGCCGCAATGTGGGCAAGTGGATCAGCGCCACGGCCCCGTTCGCCTGATCGGTCGCCATAAGGTCGCTTTGGTGATTGACCACGAAGCACGGGGCGGAAGGGCAAGACTGGGATGGCGGTCCCCACTGGAAGGCGCGTCCAAGTCTGCGTGAACCAGATAGATCGAACGCCGTCACGCCGCCGTCCCGCGACCCGACCAGGAGGGTGCGCACCGCTGGATCCACGGCAGCTGTGCCAATTGCGCCCACCGGCGACGCGATCGTGTAGGAGATCGACCCGCTCGCGGTGTCCCAGACGTAGGTGTCGCCGTGGAGCGTGGTACCGATGATGCTCTTACCGTTCGGAGTGATCGCCAGCGTCTTCACCCACGTGCTCGAAACTCCCGCCGCCAGGAAGCGGTAGTGGCCGGTGCGCCGATCGACCACCGCAATGCGGGAGCTAGCGGTGGTGATGTCAGGGCTGTTGACGGCGACCGCAACCGTCTGACCACGCGAGCTGACCGCGAGAGGCCCTCCAAAGGGGAGGCGCCGCAGGCGGCGGCCGGTGCGTCCGTTCCACAGCAGCGTGTCGCCCTGCTGCGACGAGGTGAGCAGCGTTCCATCCGGAGCGAATTGCAGCCTTATCGCCGCCTGCCCAGGGTGAAGCGGATAGTTCCGCCGCCAAATCACCCGCCCGGTGGAGGCGTCGAGCAGCCTGAGCGTGGCTGAGGCGATCGAACCGTCGGGTGCAGCGGTCGCTAGGACCAAGGCGATACGGCCCCCATCTGGCGAGAACGCAAACGCCGCCCCGGGATCCGGCATCAGCGGGATCGTTTTACGGAGGGACAGTAGGCGGCGGACCTTCCCAGTCGCCGTGTCGACCGCGTAGAGGTTCGTGTCGGTGGACCCGCTCGAGCCCCCGGGAGTCGGAGAGGACTGAGTTGTGCTGAGAACCCCGAGCGTGCCGCCGTGGGGGGCGAACGCCATCCCTCTCTCCATCACGGCGCCAGGAAGCCGCACTGGCGAGCCCTCAGGTCGCCAGCGCGACATCTCCTCGAAGCGCACGACTCCTGCTGAGTCGCCTGTGGCGAGCAACCTTCCCGCCGAAGAAACGGCCAGCGCGGTGATCTCGTTTTGCGATGGCCGCAGCAGACGGATCGCGGCCGGGCTGTCCTGGAGCACCGTCACCAGGTCGCTGCGCGTCTGCAGCCGGTTCTGGAGCTTGACCCCCGCGACCGCGTAGAGCATCGCCAGGTCAAGGTTCTTCTGGGTCAGCGCCTGGGCGCCCACGCGCTCCGCGTCCGAGGTGAGCGCTTGATGAACCGCGTCGCTTCGGGAGATGAGGGCGAAGGTCAATAGCGCGATCGACACGGCCGCGACCACGACGCTGCCTATGACCAGGCGGCGTTGCCTACGCGTCGCGAAGCGGCGACCTGCGACCAAGTACTCGGTCTCAAGGGCCGTCGGACCGGGATCCTTATCCACTCCGACGGCCAGCCAGCCCTCCGCGCTGCGTAGCTCGGCGGCCCGCAGGAGAAAGCTGCGATCGCGGCCGGCCTGCTGCCACTCGAGCGCCTTGACCGTCAGGCGGGAGTGCTGACGCTCCCACTCGAGATCGGTGTCAAGCGCGGTGATGAGCCGCTCGACCGTCGCGTCTAAATCTCCATCCCCGCTCGCCGGGATCCAGTTGCGAAACCGAACCTCTTCACGCAACTCCTCGTCCGGTACGGGCCGCAGCGAGAGCGGGACGATCCGTTTGTTCAGATGCGCCGCGTGTTCGACCTCCTCCTCGCAGAACGACGAGTGCACGGAGTCCGGGCTGATGACGAACACGAACGCGTCGCTTGACTCGATTGCCCGACGCAGCGCCTCCGGAAACACCTCGCCGTCGCGGATACCGTCGACGTCGACCCATACGTCCTTGCCACGGGCCTGGAGCGCCGACAACAGCCGACGGACAAACGCCCCGTCGAGTCGCGAGTACGAAAGGAATACGTCAGCCACCCGGATCCGCCCCTGGACGACCGTAGCGCCGGGCTAGAACGCTGTCAACGACGCCGTGAGCGATCTCACTTGGTTGGCCGGCGCACATGCGCGCCGGCCCGGCGGGCGCATGCGACCGCCGCGGGGCCGCGCATGCGCGGCCCCGATCACATATTGGCGAGCAGGTCGCGCAGCTCGGCGGCGTTGCGTACCGCGTAGTCGCGGTAGCAGTTGTTCATGAGCAGGTGGGTCTCCTTTGCCTCCGCGACATGCTCGACGACCGGGCGCGTCAGCTCCTTGAGCTCCTTGCGGGAGTAGAGGTAGCGAAATCGCTCGGCCGCCGTGCGCGTCTGCTTCGACCAGTTCTCGTCTGAGCGGCCGTGGAAGCGCACCACGAAGAGGTCCGGATTGGTCACCGCCATGAATCGCGGCAGCTCCGAGGCGCGCGGAGCGTCGAGGGAGACGAGGGCGAGCCCTGAGTCCCCGAGCATGCTCAGAGTGCGGTTGCGGTCGCGCTCCTCCGCTAGCCACATCGGTGAGCGGAACTCCACGCAGATCAGGTAGTCCGGAAGCCGCTCGCGGAGCGCCTCGACCTGCTGTCGGTTGTCCTTCCTGGGCACAAACCAGGCGGGGTACTGGAACAGGATCGCGCCCAGCCGTCCGGCGTCGTGCAAGGGTTTCAAGGCCGCGGCGAAGCGACGCCAGGCCTCGTCGACCAGCTCCGGGCCGAGGTGGTTGGGGTAGACGTTGCGCTTCTGGAGCACCTCGTCGGGCAGCCGTTCGCGCAGGTCGCTCCACAGCGACTGCGGCCGAGTCGGGTGGCCGGTGAGGAGCGAGTACGCCTTCACGTCGAAGCGAAACCCCTGCGGAGTCCTCTGCGCCCACAGTCGGGCCTGCTGCTCGGCGGGGGGCGCGTAGTAGGTCGCGTCGATCTCGGTCAACGGAAACTGAGCGGCGTAAAAACGCAGCCGGTCCTCGGCGCTCATGGACTTGCGGGGATAGAAGTCGGCGTCCTTGGTGAGGGTGCGGTCGGCCCAGGAGCAGCTGCCGGTCAGGACCGGCCGCCCGTCGAGCTCGACGTGCGGGCCGAGGGCTTGCGTCTCTTCAGGCAAGCTGGGGCGCCAGCTCGGAGCCGATCAACGCGACCACGTCGAGCTCATCGTGCAGGAGGTTCTGGCACATGACGCGGCTGACGCCGGCGTCGCGAAGCGCCTGAAGCTGTTCGACGGCCTCATCGACCGTGCCCGTTATCCAGGCTGCGGGGGGGTCGGCGAGGAAGGCGCTCGCGTCTGCACCGGTGCGCTCCGTCACGCGACGAGCGCGATCCTTGTACCCGGCACGGTCGCTGCCCACCACGAACCCGGTCATGACCGAGAAGGGAATCGGGTCGCGTCCGAAGCGTTCGCACGCCTCGGCGATCCGGGCACGACGCTCTTTGACGTCGTCCACCGTCGGGAAAGCGCTGTTGTATTCGTCGGCGAAACGTGCGGCCAGTGCGGCGCTGCGCGGGCCGGCATAACCGCCCATGATCAGAGGTGGGTGGGGCCGCTGAACCGGCTTCGGTTGGGCATCGAGGTCGACGAGGCGATAGTGCTTGCCGTCGAAGGAAAACGGCGTACGTGTCCACGTGCCGAGCACGACTTCAAGCTGCTCGGCCAGCCGATCCATCCGTGTGCGTGTGGTTGGAAACCTGAAACCGTAGGCCTCGTGCTCGCCCTCGTGCCACCCTGCACCCAATCCGAGCTCGACCCGTCCGCCCGAGATCTCGTCGACCGTCGCCACCAGCTTCGCGAGGTTCGAAGGATGGCGAAAGGTCGCGGGCGAGACGAGCGTTCCCAGCCGCACCCTCGAGCTCACCGCTGAGAGCGCGCTGAGCGTCGCCCACGCGTCCATCGCCTGGCGCTCCGGATGGTTGCCATCGAGGTTCATGTAGTGGTCGGAGCGAAACAGCGTGGGGATCGAGTGCTCCTCGCACGCGCGCGCCAGCGCCCTCCACTGCTCCCAGCTCACGCCCTCCTGGCCCTCGATCATCAGGCACAGATCCATGCGCGTGAGATCCTACGCAGTCGGGTAGTTCGACTCTGCACCGGCCAGCGAGGGAGGAGCGCAATGGCGCAGCGAGCCACCGTGGAAGTCCGCTCGATCGATTACGTCCCACTGCGCGAGCGGCATGGAAAGCTGTGGCACCTGGGGCCACTGTGGTTTATGGCCAACGCCCAGATCGCGACGCTGGCCGTGGGGGTGGTGGGCGTGAGCGCGGGGGGCAACCTGTTCTGGTCGCTGGTCGCGATCGTCGCGGGCGTGCTGGTCGGCGCGTTCTTCATGGCCTTCCACTCCGCGCAGGGGCCGCAGCTCGGGCTTCCTCAGATGATCCAGTCGCGGCCGCAGTTCGGCTACATCGGCGCGTTGCTGGTGTGGCTTTTCGCTTAGTTGCAGTACGCCGGGTTCAACGTCTTCAACACCATCCTCGCTGGCCAAGCGGGCGACAGCACGCTTCATATCGGAGTCAAGCCCTCGATCGTCATCGCCACGCTGGCGGCGGTGGCCGCGGCGGTCATCGGCTACGACTTCATTCACCGCATGGAGCGGGGGCTCAC
>DASYAP010000120.1:0-26635 GCA_036501265.1 Solirubrobacteraceae bacterium
GCTTTCCATGCGTGCGCCGGGACTGCTCTGGCGCCATGAGGACAAGGAGGACCACATGACGTAGGAGCGATAAGTTCACGATGGCCTGCCGGTGCGAGTCCGGTCCGGGGAGACGCCTGGGTCCCTGGTAGCGAAGCCCCCGTGCGCGATTGAGAGGTCGGGTGCGGAGCGGGGCGGAGCGATCGCGCGGTCTGCAACGTGAGTGAAGCCTGAGTAAGCGTCGTTAAGCGGTCCCGCCTGCGGGTGGGAGTAGAGGGAGCCGAGCCGGTGTATGGACGGCGAAGGCCACGGAAAGCGTTTTTGTTCCAGGAGCGGGCGCTGATGGACCCTCCGGCGTATTGGGCGTTGAACGTGCGAATGGTTGTCGTGGGAACCCGGGAGAGCCGTCTCGGCCCCGATCGCCTGCGGGGCGAGGGAAGTGATGCCTGGCCTATAACCGGCGAACCCGGGAAGTGGCTTGGGTGGTCGAGCGGCAGTCGGAGCGGGTCGTACTAGTCCGAGGTCGGGAAAGCCGGTCACATGGCGAAGGGCCCGCGCTTCATCGATGCACGGGAAGGAGCAGAAGGACTTGATGAGTGCCGTATCGGCTAGGTCCGTCAGCCGCGCCTTGGGCGTGGACCGGGTTCGTGCTCTCCAACGCGTGCTCTACCGCTGTGCCAAGCAGGACAGGGATCGCCGTTTCCATGCTCTCCATGACAAGGTCGCCCGCAGCGACGTCATCCGCAGAGCCTGGCGTGAGGTTCGTGCTAACCGCGGAGCGCCGGGCGTCGATGGGATCACCATTGACGAGATTGTGCGTTCCGGAGTCGACGAGTTCCTCGACGGGCTCGCCGCGAAGCTGAGGTCCGGGACGTATCGGCCGCGGCCGTTGCGGCGGGTTCATATCCCCAAGCCAGGCCGTCCGGGGCAGACCCGGCCGCTTGGTATCCCATGTGTGGCCGACCGGGTGGTGATGGCGGCGGCGAAGATCGTGCTCGAACCGGTCTTCGAAGCCGACTTCCTCCCGACCAGTTACGGGTTCAGGCCCGGACTGTCGGCGCATCACGCGTTGGAGACGGTCAGACAGACCGTCACCTGGCGCGGGAAGCAATGGGCGCTCGACGCTGACATTCGCAGCTGCTTCGACATGATCGATTCGGATGCCCTGATCGCTCAGATCGAGCGGCGGGTGTGTGATCGGCGGATGTTGAAGCTGTTGCGCGGTTGGCTTCGGGCAGGGGTATTCGAGGGTGGGATCGTGTCCGCGATCGAAGCGGGCACTCCGCAGGGCTCGCCAATCTCACCGTTACTCGCCAATGTTGCTCTCCACATGCTCGATGAAGCATGGGCGGGCGGCGGGCATCGGCTCGGGGAGCTGGTGAAGTATGCGGATGACCTGGTAGTCCTATGCGCCACCCGCGAGCAGGCCGAGGAGGCCCGCGAACTGGTGGCAGCGGTCCTGGACGGGCTCGGGGTGCGATTGCACTCGGAGAAGACCAGGATCGTGCACCTCGCACGAGGTGTGGAGGGCTTCGTGTTTCTGGGGTTTGAGCATCGGATGCGCGAGTCCTGGAAACAGCCGGGTCGCTGGTATCTGCAGAAGTGGCCGTCACGACGGGCGATGGCCTCGATCAGAGGCAAGATCCGCGCCCGCACCGAGCGCCGCTACGCGACGCTACCGTTGGAATGGGCCGTCGAGGATCTCAACCGCGCGTTGCGTGGTTGGGGTAACTACTTCCGGTACGGAAACTCCGGACGAAAGTTCACCCAAATCGACTGCTACGTCAACGAACGCCTCGCGATCCTCGCCAGCGCCAAGCACGGACTCCAAGGCCGCAACTGGGTCTCCCGCTTCAACCACGAATGGGTGACCCAGCTTGGCGTCTATCGCCTGAACGGAACGGTGAAACCGACGCTTGCGTATGCCAGCCGGTGAACGATGTCGGAGAGCCGTGTGCGGGAGAACCGCATGCACGGTTCGACGCGGCGGCGGGAGGCAAACCTCAGACCAGTCGGCCAAGCCGCGCGGTCCCTGGAAGCCTCCCGCCGACCCTACATAGCGGGCACCACATTAGGGCCGAAAAACCTGCCGTCGGTCGCTGCTATCGGACAGCTGCAGCAACGCGATCGCGTCGCGCCCGCGTGACTGCTCTTGACGATCAGCGGCGACGCTGAGACCCTTACGGCGTGGATGCGGAACGTCGCCGATGCAATCGCTCGAGCTGGTCGAGTCGGAGCGCGAGGACTCGTTCGGTACCCGCGGTGTGCAGGGCGCGAGCGCGGCCAAGCGGGTTCGCCGGCGCATCAGCTCTGATGCCGCCAACGGCTCGCTAAGCGACCGGAGCTCTCAGCAGTCCCCGCTCGTATGCGTGCAGGCGTTCGGGGCCGGTGTCGGTGACCAGGAGCAGCTCTCCGGTCTGCACCCCGGCCATCTCATCAGGCGTGACGACGTTGGGCTGCACGACCACGGTCATGCCGCTGGCGTAGGTGAAGTCAGGGACAGGCGTCAGCGACCGGCTACGAGTGCGGAGAACCGGAGGGAAGTACCCGCCCACGAACCCGTGGACAAGGTCGTCGCGGACGGTGAAACCAGCATCCTCAATCACTGCAGAGGCTGCGACCAGCTCAGCGGCTGTGACGCCCGCCCGCAAGCGCTCGGCGATCGCGTCAAACGCGGCATCGGCGACCTTGTGCAACTCGCGATACAACGACGAGGGTTCGCCGGCCACAGCAAAGGTGCGCAGCAGCTGTCCACTGTATTCCCAGTACGAAGCGCTGATCTCGCACACCAGCGCATCGCCGACGCTCAGACGCCGCGTGCTCGGATACTGGGCCGGAACGCTCATGCCCGGGTCGGACATCGACGTGGCGGCGAAGTAGTGGATGTGGGTGGTGCCGCCGCGTGGCACGAAGGCGCGCTCCACCACATCGCTCAGTTGGAGTTCATCGACGCCCGGGGCGGCTCCCGCCTGCAGCGCGCGGACAGCGTCGTCGGTCATACCAGCGGCGACGCGGACCCAGTCGATCTCCTCAGACGACTTAATCAGGCGCAGCCGGGTGTAGTCGGCGTTCATGTCGACCAGCTCGCACCGGTCGGCAAGCGCGGCATGGGCGCGGTAGTCAAAGCTGCCGATCAGGCCGACGCGACATCCCGAGCCGCCACGACGGCGCAGCTCCTCCAATCCCGTCTCAATCGCCTGTTCCCCGGCCCAGCGCACATCTGACTCGAGCGCAATACGCTGGGCGTTAGGCACGTGGTTAAAGAAGTTGACCAGCAGGACCGGGGGTTCCGCAGAGCTGTAGATGGCCAGCGCCTCGCGCGTCACCGGCCAACGGGTCAGCCAGCCGATCGCCGACCCGTTGCGGTTCGCCCCGTACACCAGGACATGTGCGACGTCTCGCTCGGCCATGGCGCCGTCAAGCGCGCTGCGGCGACGCGCCATCTCCTCGGCACTGAACTGCGGATATGCCGTCGGCGAGGTCATGGCCGCGACACGGTACCGCCTGCCAAGCGACCCCGGCCGACGACCAGCTCCACAGCCGAACCGGCACCTAGATCAACAAGGTCAGACGGATCCTGCCGCCGCGGCAGCTCTCCAGGCGCGGATCGTGTGCCGCCATCCACAGACGCTGATGCGACGATCCCCTGGTCGCCCATGCGATCGCGCGGCATGAGGCGGCGGCGGCATGAAAGGGATCGCGCGGCCGATGGCGGCCGGATGCTCGCGTATGGACAAACTCGCAAGCGAGCGAGGCGTGAGCGGTCGATAGGTCCGGGCTCGTGCTTTGTGGGAGAGGAGGCGTCCGGGATGCGCGACCGAGTGCTCCAACCTCGTCGGTGTAGGCGCCGGCGGGTGCTTCCACGCGGGGTGAATCGTCGGGCTGCTCGGCTATCGAGGGGTTGCGGCCATCGCAAAGCGCACAGGACGGCCGTCCGCGCGCCGGCTGCGACTACACGACGCTAGCTGCGAGACCTCGCTCGTCTCGCGCTGGCGATGGATCGAGGGCCCGCTGGACGACGCGACGGTGGTCCGTTGACGGGGGATGCGACGACGGATACGGTCGGTTTCCCCGGACTGAGGGAGGTAGCGGATGCAGCTTCGCTTGCGATCGATAGAAGCAAGGGGTGTCGTGTTGCTGGCGCTCTTGGCGATCGGCGGCGCCTGGTGGGCGCCTCTGGCGCGCGCGAGCTCTGCTCGACTGGGGGCGCTTAGCTCAGCTGCGGGCGAATCTGTGCGGCTGCCCGGTGTCGGACATGACGCTACGTACCGGTCCGCGCTGTGCCCCAACCCGCTTGTTCCTGGGACGCCGCTCGTTCTGGGTTCCAACTTTCAGTGTGGCTATCTGACCGTGCCGGAAAACCGTTTTCGGCCGCATGGGCGCCAGATCCAGGTCGCGGTGGCGATCGCTAACGCCGCCACGGCTGATCCCAAAGCCGATCCACTCTTGTGGCTTGAAGGAGGACCCGGGGGGACTGGACTCGCCGTGGCAAACCGGGTCGTGGCGCAGGGGATCAACGCCGATCGCAAGGTGGTCTTTGTGGACCAGCGGGGGACGCTCGAGGCCCAGCCGCGTCTCAGCTGTCCGACCTACGACAGGTTTCTGATCCGTGGCTTCTCCTTGGCTCCGACCAGTCCCAAATATGCTAGGCAGGAGAGCGCGTCAGTGGCAGCCTGTCGCAGGAGTTGGGTCGCCAAGGGCTATGACCTCGGGAGCTTCAATACGTCCGAAAACGCCGCGGACATGGCTGACCTTCGGATCGCCTTGGGGATCAAGCGTTGGAACGTGTACGGCGTGTCCTACGGTTCTGATCTGGCGTTGCAGCTGCTTCGTGACTATCCGGCAGGGATTCGCAGCGAAGTGCTCGACTCCGTCGTCCCGCCGCAAGTCAATGTGGCTACCGGGTTCTGGTCAAACGCAGCCGCGGGATACAGACACGTGTTTCGCGCCTGTGATGCGGCACCCACCTGTCGCGTCGCGTATCCGCATTTGACCGCAGACCTGGTCACGGCCGTCAACCGACTGACGCGCAGGCCGGCGAGAGTGCGTGTGCTCGATGCTGCCACGCGCATGCCGACCGAGGTTGAGTTCGATGGCTATCAGTTCGCCAACCTGCTCGTCGTGATGAGCCTGACCCCAGGTAGCATGGTGCAGATACCGGCGATGGTGCACGAGATGGCAAGCCTGCAAGGACCGCAGTCTGCGACGCGCTTGCTTGGCACCGCGCCCGCCGTTGGGCTGGCCGGGGACGGACTGGCCTTCGGCGTTTTCTGCAGCGAGGACGCCCCGTTCACAACACGCGCCCACGCGCTGGCGGCAGCGCGCAAAGCTCTCCCAGGTTTCCCGAACCGAGTACTCGCGCTGACGCCGCAGATCCCCCATCTGTTCTCCGACTGCCGAGCGTGGCACGTGGCACCGGCCAGCCACGCGGTGATCGCGCCGACACACAGCAGGATTCCCGTGCTCGAGCTGTCAGGCACCTTTGACGCGATCGCCTCCCTGGTTTGGGCCAAGGCGGCGGCACGAGGTCTCTCCCGTGCGCGCATCGTGCAGTTCCCAGGGGTGGGTCACGACGTCGTCAACTGGTCGCAGTGCGGCGCGCAAATCATGGTCGACTTCCTCAATCGACCCCACGGCGGCTATACCACGAGGTGCGCTTCTAGGCTCGGCGCAAGAGGCCGACCAACTCGCCTTCGGTAGCAGACAGATGTACCGTCACCCGAACCACCGAAGCCCAGGCGGGTAACAGACTACGGTCACAGAGCTTCAGGTCCGGGCTGAGCGTGTTCAGCGCAGACAGCCGAACGCGCACATCCGCCATCGATCGCATACGGTCGCATTAGGCGAAAAGCACTCGCGCGCACCTGCCACAGTCCGTTACGGGTGCCCGGTCGCGAGGCTGTCGGAATATCGGGTCTGTCTGGTGGGTTTAAGACACTTCTGGTATGGCTCGAGAATTCGCTGGGGTTGACCGTGGTCAGTTGTTGTTGATGCCGCCGTCGTTGACGGAGTGGCTGCCGGAGGAGCACTTGGTGTGGTCGGTGCTGGGTGCCGTTGATCAGATGGATCTTCGCCGTTTTAGTGAGCGTTATCGGCTGGGTGCTGCGGGTCGCGCTCCGTTTGATCCGGCGGTGATGGGGTGGATTCAACTGGTTGTCGCAACGTCTGACGTTGAGGAGTTGTCATGGCGAGGAATAACCGGGCGTGGAGTCGTGCCGCTGCAGCCGGAGCGCGTTGGGGTGGACATCCGCCTGCGGGGCGTAGGGAGCATCGGGTCCGGTTCTGGGAGGCGATCGCTCGAGGTGCATCAAGCGAAAAGGCTGCGGTCGAAGCGGGGGTGTTGCCGAGCATTGGTGTCCGGTGGTTTCGCAAGGGTGGCGGCATGCGGCCAATCACCCTCACGCAGCCGTCCGGGCGTTATCTCTCCTTCACCGAGCGGGAGGAGATCGTGGTCCTGCTCGCTTGTGGTTGCGGGGTGCGTGAGATCGCGCGTCAGCTCGGTCGGGCGCCGTCGACGATCTCCCGAGAGCTGCAACGCAACGCTGCGATCGGACGCGGCCGAGTTGAATATCGAGCCTCGACCGCTCAGAGGCATGCGGAGCGTCGCGCTCAGCGTCCCAAGCCGGCCAAGCTCGCGGTCAACCCGGAGCTGCGCGCTTATGTGCAGGACCGGCTCGCCGGCGAGGTGCAGCGGCCTGATGGGAGCGTCGCGGGTCCAGATATCGCATGGCGTGGGCGGCGTCAGGGACCGGGCAAGGACCGGCGCTGGGGGCAGTGCTGGAGCCCGGAGCAGATCTCCGGGCGCCTCCGCCCGGACTTCCCCGATGATGAATCGATGCGCGTGTCTCACGAGGCGATCTATCAGTCGCTCTATATCCAGGGCCGCGGGGCGCTGCGCCGCGAACTGACCGCCTGTCTGCGGACGGGTCGGGCGCTCAGAGCCCCCAGAAACAGGGCGTCGAAGGGGAACCGCAGCTTTGTGACTGACGAGCTGTTGATCAGCGAGCGGCCTGCTGAGGTCGATGACCGTGCCGTTCCCGGACATTGGGAAGGCGATCTCATCCTCGGGACCGACCGGTCAGCGATCGGCACCCTGGTCGAGCGTTCCAGCCGATTCACGATGCTGTTGCATCTCCCGCCGATCGAAGGTCACAACAGCCCAAGAGCGACACCCGGACCGGCGATCACGGGTGCCGGGGCCGGCGCCGTTCGATACGCGATCGCTGACACGATCGGGACTCTGCCCGAGCAGCTGCGGCGGTCCTTGACCTGGGATCAGGGGATCGAGATGGCCCAGCACGTTCAACTCCGGCTCGATACCGGGCTTGAGATCTACTTCTGTGATCCACGCAGCCCTTGGCAGCGCGGCACGAGTGAGAACACCAACGGGCTGCTGCGCCAGTATTTCCCCCGAGGCACCGACCTCGCCCGCCACAGCGCCGAGGAGCTCGCAGCTGTCGCGGCCGCGCTGAACGGTCGACCCCGCAAGACCCTCGGTTGGAAGACACCCGCTGAGGTGCTCACTGACTGCTTGAGCGCTGCGGCCTGACCGCCGCCCTGCAGCATCCACCGCCCAACATTCGACGGACCATGGCATCCCCCTAGGCGTGCCCGGCGGTCGCGCGCGCGGCTATCGCCGTTCCGGCCCGCCCTACGGGCGAGCCTCCACGACGACAGCCGCGCAACCCATGGCCAACCAGGCAAACCCGAGGGCTGTCACTCCCAACCTTTAGATTCTCAGGACACACCGCGTTGCGACGACCGGTTGAGCTCGGGTGGTGGCGTTGTTGTTGTATGCGTACGCGCGCGGGATTCGGTCCTCGCGCGGGATCGAGCGGGCGTGTTGGGAGGACGTGGCGTTCAAGGTGATCATGGGGATGCGCTGCCCGGACCACTCCACGATCGCGGAGTTCCGGCGCCGGGCTGTTTGACGAGGTCCTTGGTCTGTGTCGCGAGGCGGGCCTGGTGTCGGTGGGGGTGATCACGATCGATGGGACGAAGATCAAGGCGAACGCGTCGATGGATCAGAACCGCAGCTATAGCGGGCTGGTCAAAGACATTCTGCGCGAAGCCGAGGAGATCGACCGCCGTGAGGACGAGCTCTACGGCGACGAGCGCGGGGATGAGTTCCCCGAGCCGCTGCGCAACTCAGAGACCCGCCGCCAGGCGTTGGCGGACGCGAAGCGTCGTCTGGCCGAGCGCAAACAGCGTCCGGCTGGTGGGGAGCCCGAGCCGGAGCCCGAGGAGCTGGAGATGGATCTGGAGGCTGTGGTCATGGGCCGTCCGGTGCTGCGGCGCGGCGGCCGGGTCGAGTGGCTCCGGGTCGCGCGGCGCGAGCTGGAAGCCTTCCGCACACGCCAAGCAGCGCCGGTCGCGCGTGCTCGCGATGACCGGATGATCGAAGCGCTTGAGCGGCTGGAGGAGAACCATCGGGTGGACCTTGCCGCGGTCGAGACCTATGAGCGTTGGCGCAGAACGGCGCGGGATACGAAGGGTCGGGTGTTGAAGGGCAACAGCAAACCGTTCACGGCGCCGGAGCTACCGCAAGGAGTGATCAACCTGCCCGATCCGGACTCCAGGGTGATGCGTACCCAGGGCACCCCGCCCCGGCAGGCCTACAACGCGCAAGCCACCGTCAACGACCAGCAGGTGATCCTGGCGGCGGAGATCACCAACGCCGCACCGGACTTCGGACAGCTCGCGCCGATGTTCCAAGCAACGATGCGCCAGCTCGCCGAGCAAGGCGTGACCGAGACCCCGGACGTGGTGCTGGCTGACGCCGGCTTTTGGCATCACCCGCAGATGCAGACCATCGAGCAGCAGGGGATCGAGGTGCTCGTCCCGCCGGACGGGAACCTGCGCGAGGGCAAACGCCGCGGCTGGAAAGACGGCGTCTATGAGCTGATGCGCGAGAAGCTCAGCACCGACCGTGGCCGCAAGCTCTACGCCCAGCGCAAGATCACGATCGAGCCGGTATTCGGCCAGATCACATACAACCGGCACATCGACCGGTTCATGCGAAGAGGCAGATCAGCCGCTCGGTCAGAGTGGCGGTTAGTCACCGCGACCCACAACCTGCTGAAACTGCACAGCCACTGGATCGCCAATCCCGCCTGACCCCAAGGGGGGGTCAGTTCTCGATCGGCGCCCCGGAGCACTTTCGTTTCCTGAACTGGCGCCCCTTCAAGCTCCGCCCGGATATTCCGACGGCCTCTCGCCATTGCGATCGCGGAGCTCGCGCCGGTGCACGACCAAAAGCGATCGCGGGAGACGCGTGGCCTCCACGATGAAGCGGCGTCGCTGTTCTGCTTCGGCGACAGGTACCCCGCCTCAGTCCGGCTGCGACCCGCAAGGCGTGGATAAGGGAACCGGCGTGACCGCGCGAGATCGATTCCGCGAGGCCTGTTCATAGCTCATGCTTAGTCACTGTCTCGATCCTGCTGTCGATCACATGGGCGTCTTCGGGCGCCGCGCTCGAGCTTGGCGGTATGACCGAGGGGTGTAGAGTCGCACCGTCGCGGCCTTGCCTCTGAGCGGTACGGATGGTCGCTCCTCAAAGTCATCACCAGAGGACCCCAGGGCGCGCAGGGTGCTTTCGGTGATGAGGATGTCGTCGCCGGTCAGTCGCGTGGCGGCCTCGACGCGGGCTGCCGTGTTCACCGGATCGCCGATCACCGTGAAGTCGCGCCGTCGCCCTCCGCCGATCGTGCCGACCACGACGCGACCGGAGTTCACGCCGAGCCCGACACGGAGTTCGCCGCCGACGCCTTCGCGCACCAGCCGGGCGATGTCACAGGCGGCCGCCAGCGCGCGGGCGGCGTGATCCGCGTGGCGCTCGGGGGCGCCGAAGACAGCAAGTAGTCCGTCGCCCACGAACTTGTTGGCGTGTCCGCCGTGTCGCTCGATTACCGGGACGACCGCCCCGTAGAGCTCGTTGAGGCAGGCGACGACCTCCCGCGCGGCCTCGCGCTCGGCGAACTCGGTGAATCCGCGCACATCGAGGAACAGGATGGACGCCTCGATCTCCTCGCCTCGAAGATCGGTCCCCTCGGCGAGTACCCGGTCCGTCAGGGCGGGATCGACGAACGCTCCGAACGCTTCGCGGAGCTGTTCGCGCTCGCGCAGCCCGATGACCATCGCGTTGAACGCAGCAGTGAGCTCGCCCGTCTCGTCGGTGGAGACGACTGGCACCTGCACGTTGAGATCACCTGAGCCGAGCTGGCGGGTGGCGTCGCGAAGATCCCTGATCGGCCCCGACACCGCATCGGCCAGCACCAGGCTCAGCCAGATCGACACGGCCGCAGTGACGCCGAACGCGACGACGCTGGCCAGCCCGATGGTGTCGAGGTTGCGCGTGTTGGGGGTCACCAACCCGCCGACGATCAGCGCCGTCCCCCATGTGACCATCGGCACCGTCGCCAATAGTCGCTGGTGAATCGTGACACGCACCCATCCGGGAACCGACAGCTCGGCAAGCTTCTCGCCGATGTGGCTCAGCAGCGGCCGCATCAAGAACTCAACCCCCACATAGCGCAGCACGCCACAGGAGATGTAGAGCAGGTAGGACATCGGGAACATCAGCGCAGCCTGATACGTCGGTACGTCGAGCAGCCCGGCCACCAGAACGTCCGCCGCCGCGGCGCCGACCGCCCCGATCGCGTACAGGCTCGGGCGTCGCACCAGCATCAGCGGCAGCCGTGCGGCAGCCAACCACGCACCGGCCGCGCCTTCCCCCGCTCGCTCGGTGGACAGCCAGGCCCGCGCAGGCTCTGCAGCGCGCAAGAAGTAGCACGCGGCCAGGGCGCCCTCGATCGCGAATCCGGCGGCAGAGACAGCAAAAACCAGAGCCACCTCGCCGAGGCTAAGGTCGACGTACAGCACCAACGCGACCACACCGAACCCCGATACGACGACGCCATTGAGCACGATAGCCAAGGCGCAAGCGCCAAAGTAACCCGTCCCGGTGCGGCGATACAGCACGCGTGGCGGGGCCTCGAAGAACCCGCGGCGACGGGCCCACCAAGTCATCACTCTGACTCTTTCATTCGTAGTGGCGCTGCCGGTCCAGTGGAACTACCCGCAAACCCGCGCCGGGCACTTTGGTGTGTCGCTTCTCACAGCCGAAGACGCCTCCGCCTCTCTCACAAGCGGCCACACACAAGTCGTCTGCGATCCCAGGGCAGCGGATTGCCGAGACGACGCCGCCCCGCGGCCGCCGCGCCGCCCTGCCCCGCTCTCGGCTGGGCATCTGTACGGCATCGGCCTACCCTGCCTCGCGAAAGCGGCCCTCGCGGGCGGTCACTTTGCTCTGCCCGATGTCGTCGAGCTCACGATCGAATTGGCGACGATCCGCGCGCGCTGCGCGGATGAGACTGCTGTCCGTCATCGGCGCGAATATGGGCGTATGACGGCATGGCAGGACGTAGAACAGGCAGAGCCGGAGTTCGCGCAGCGCGTGCGGGGGCTGTTCGACGACCACAGACACAAGACAATTGCCACCTTGCGAGCCGACGGGTCGCCGCGGATCTCCGGGATCGAGGCGGTCTTCGAGAACGGCGAACTGGTTTTCGGCTCGATGCCGAACGCGCGCAAAGGCGCGGATCTCCGTCGGGATCCGCGGTTCGCTCTGCACTGCGCCACGGTCGACCCGGTCGAGGGCTCCGAGGCGCAGTGGCCGGGTGAGGCGAAGATCTCCGGTCGGGCGATCGCTGCCGGACCGGTTACCGAAGGACCGGACGGCGACCGCTTCCACGCCGACATCGGCGAGGTCGTGCATACCCACCTCAACGAGGAGGCCACCATGCTCGTCGTCGAGTGGTGGACGCCCATGCACGGGCTGCGAAGGATCGAGCGCGAGTGACCCTCAATCGCGTGCCAGATCCGCCCGCCTGGCCCCACGCTCGCCTAGCTCGGCCCACCGGGGCCGTAGGAATGCAACACGGCGTGCGATCAATATCAGCGCCGTCGCGCTCCGCGCTCGGACTGGTGCAGGGTGCGGTCGCGCGATCGCATTCGCCTCCCGGACGGCGAACGGCCCGTGATCGCATCGGCGACATCTGGATGCCCGGGCCGGCCCACTGGTCCCGCGGGCGGACGATCGGATTCGTCCAAACTCGAGCCCACGGCCGCGGCGGCAGCGGCAGCGGCAACGGCAACGACGGCGCTTGCGTAGGCATCGCGCTCACTTTGCCGGTCGGGGCAGGGGCCCGAGCCCTGCAACCGGCGACCGGTGCTGTCCGTACGCGGCTGATTACGAGGGCGTTCAGCTGCCGACCGTCGCCCAGGCGAGTCAGCGCAACGTCACTGGGAGGGGAATTGGTCTACCCGGCACCCGCTTGTCGCAAGGCAGCCAGCAGGCCCTCCAGGTCGATGACGGTGAGGGTGCCGCAGGCGGCCCGTCGGCTCGATGCCAGGTACCGGATCGCAGAGGCCCAGGCGCAGCCCGCGGTCCCCGTTGGACGCAAAGGTGATCCCTCGGTCGGTGATGCCGAGGCGGGGCGGGCCGGCCGTCTTGAGGAAAGCGTAGGGGCCCTCGATCCGGATGCGGACGATGTTCGCGGCCGGCGTTCGCAGCCGCCACCGCCCGTAGCGGACGCCGAGCACTCCGTCCTCGAGCGTCACCTCGGCCCGCTCCGGGGTGATCCCGAACAGCCGGGCGACGCGACGGTACGCAAGGTCCCACCGGAACTCGAAACGCGGCACAACCAGGGGCGCCCCCATGCGGTAAGCCTATCCCTCTGTGTGCTGTCCCCCGGCCCTGCTTGACACAGGACGTCTTGGCCAGGAATCAGGGGTCACGAGTTCGTCCCAGACCCGGGCCACTCGTTCGTGGCCGGAGCAGTGCATGACGCGGCCGGAGAGCAGCCCTCATTTGGTACCTCGGACCTCCGGCTACCATCCCATGGGATGGTTGTAGGATGGTCCCGAGTTCGGCGAAGGATGGATGCCCCAGGTGGCTGAGGTCGATAGGAGCGAGAAGATTACGATCAACGTGGGGCTAGTCGATCTCGGTCAGATCGACCTGCTGGTCAGCGAGGGCTTCTTCGCTAACCGCACAGATTTCATTCGCACAGCGATCCGCCGGCAACTCGAAAGCCGGTCGGGCGCTCTCGACAGCACAGTGGCCCGACGCGAGCTCATTCTTGGCAGCCAGCACTACAGCCGCGACGCGCTCGAGCAACTCCGCGACTCTGGCGAGATGGTGGAACTGCGCGTGCTCGGGCTGGCCAGCATCGCTGATGATGTTTCGCCTGAGCTCGCCGTCGCGACGATCGCGCGGGTCGAAGTCCTCGGAGCCTTTCGGGCGCCGCGGGCGGTGAAGGCGGCGCTCGCCTCGCGCACGACATGAGGAAATCGCGATGCGGGGGCAACCCGACCGCGCCCTCGCGGCAGGCCCGTACAGCGACCGGTCGCTTGACATTTGCCGACTACCTCTGAAAGGACAACCAGTGAGCACCGACACGAACATCATGATGACCGACGCGCTGCGGCTCACGCGTGTCGGACGGTTGACGGAGGCCACCAGGCTTCTGCAGCGGGGTCTCGCCAGTTCCGGCACCGCCGCGCCGGGCGACACGACAGGCGCACCGCTTCTCGGCCGTCTCGGCAACCTTCCGTTGCCGGTGCGCAAGCATGGCTCTTCCGGGCAGTCACAAGTGCCGTCCGCTGGTGTCGCGTTCTCGGGTCAGGGTCTCGTTGAGCAGCTCGAGTCGATGCTGCCGGGCCTGCCAGACACCGTCCACCTCGTCGGTTTGCACCGAGCGATCCGGGGGTCTCGTTCCGGCGCCGCAACGAGCCCTGTGGCCATAGCCGGTGGTGAGATCCACCACCTCACTCACACCGAGACCGCCGGGACACGTCGCTACGACCTCTACATCCCGACCGGCTACACCGGCGAACCCGTTCCCCTGGTGGTCATGCTTCACGGCGGCAAGCAGAACGCAGTGGACTTCGCGGCCGGCACCCGCATGAACGAGCTTGCCGAGCACCACACATTCCTCGCCGCCTATCCCGAGCAGTCAAGCGCTGCTAATCCCGGTCGCTACTGGAATTGGTTCTCGGCCTCTGACCAGCGGACCGGCGCGGGCGAGCCGGCGATCATTGCCGGCATCAGTCGCCAGGTCCGCCGTGATTTCGCGGTCGACGCGACCCGTGTCTATGTCGCCGGGCTCTCCGCCGGCGGGGCGATGGCCGCCGTCATGGCGGCGACTTACCCCGGCCTGTACGCGGCGGTCGGAGTGCACTCCGGGATCGCATACCGCGCCGCGCACGACGTCGGTTCCGCGTTCGCGGCGATGCGAACCGGTGGATCGCCTGCCGCGACAAGTGCGGTGCCGTTGATCGTCATTCACGGCGATCGGGACACGATCGTCGCTCCGGTCAACGCGGACAAGTTGATCGCCTCCCGGCTCGCGGCAGGCGACATCACCGGCCAGCGTGCGCCGCTCACCACGAGCAGCGACCGCGGACGCCGCTTCACCCGCACCGTGCACCACAACCTCGCGGGGATCGACGTTGTGGAGTCCTGGACTGTCCACGGCGGCGGCCACGCCTGGTACGGCGGTAGTCCGGCCGGCTCCTACACCGACCCACAAGGCCCCAACTCATCCGACGAGATGATCCGGTTCTTCCTCCAGCACCAGACAACCCCACGCACAACCTAAAGCCCAGCGCCGGACGCTCCGCCCGCCTTATGACCCGCCAGCCCGCTCCGGTGGAAAACGGTCCAGCCGACACCCGCACCGCCACTGCAAGTAGATGCCTTCGACGGGAACGAGCCGCTCGCGTCGATTAGGTCTCGCGCTCCGTTCCCGAAAATGCGATCGTCGCGACCTTGCCTCGAGGCGGATGCTGATCACCTGCGAATTCGCCCAACAGGAGGCGCCGCACCACCGGCGGCGGACTATCGCTTTGCTCGGGCCGACCTCGCCGAGCTCACGATCGTGTTGGCGACAAGGTGATCACGCGCGTCGGCGCCGGCGGGCGATTCCTATGCCGCGCGAAGGCGATCGTAGGCTTGTTAGCTTGGCGCACGAGTGCCTCGGCGACCTTTCGATCGCCCGGATCCACGCTCGCGATCGCTGCGCCGGTCGAGCGCAATCGCCGAAGAGCAGTCGTGCAGGTCAGCGGCGCCGGACTCTCCAAATTAGCGGGCAACACAGAATCGCCGGCTCCGAGCAACGCCCTGGCATCCGCGTGCAACCGGCGGTCTGATGTCGCGTCGAGGCGCGGGCTTGGCGCGGTCGCAATCGCGCCCAAACGGGGGAGGGCGGCATGCCACGACCCGCGTGGCGCCGGACCGACCCGCGTGCTGCCCTGTTCGGCGATCCGAAGATGCCTGAGATCTCCCCGACGAGGGCCGGCGAGACACCGTTGCTGGCCGGTGACTCCGGGCGCGGTCGCGCTCAGGCTCGTGAGCCGACTCATCTTGCCTGGGCGCTCCCGTTCCCCCAGCGCTCACAGGCCGCGCGTGTGGTTGTGATGGCCGCAACGTACATTCCACCGCGCAAGGCACGTACAAAGCCGTCGCGACGGCCGAGAAGGCCCTGCACAGGGACTTCTCGAAACAGCCCGAGGGGGGAAACCCCCCGCGCACGGGAGACCGTGCGTGCCCGGACGTGCCACCCATGACACACAAAACAAAAAAGGCGAAGGTTCGCGGCTTTTGCAGTCGCGTCGAGTGGGGAGGCAGCTCGGGGTCGCGGGTGACTTCCGCTTCAAGCCGCTGCGTTGACGCGAGCCTGTTGTTGATCGGCGAGATCGATCGTCCGCGCGTGCGGTGGTCGCTAACGTGGGTATCGCGATGATGACGGCAGAGCCGATGGTTGCTCGTGGCGCTCACTACTCGGCGCTGCTCGACATGGTCGATTACCGGGGAGCCGCCAAGCTGCAGGCCGGGGAGCGGGAGCAACTGCTGGAGGCTGCGGATGTCTTGCTGTTCGGCGAGCCTGACAGCGAGTTGGCGGTGCGGTCGGCCGAGGTTCTGATCGAGGCGTTGCAGGCCAGTGAGCGGTGGTCGGTGGAGAGCGGTGATCAAGCACGCGAGCACTTGTACGGCTGTGGTGCTTCGACTGGTGCGTTGTAAGAGCCGAGTGCTCGGGGCCGGCGAGCCTTGAAGGGGGTGGGGCCTGCTCGGTGGGCGCCGTCTCGGGTCGACGAGAGATCGCCGTCCGATAGGTTTCGACTGGCGCTGCTATGAAATGGGATCGAACGGCGAGCCGCGAGGACGACGACGCTTCTGAGGGTGGCGCCCACGCGAACAGCTCATCAGGTGTTCCTGGTCGGCAGGGCCGCGCAGTGGCATGAGTCCGGTTGAGCCCAGAGCGCTGAACGCGGACGCGGCCGGATGTCGGTGGCTGAACTTCGGGAGCTTGAAGAGGTCAAGGGTCTGATCGCCCGCGGCCAGCGGGTCGGCGTGCTCACATTCGCCGAGATCGAGACCGCCACGGCACGGCTTGACCTCGACGAAACTGACGTCGAGGAGTTACCCGGCGTGTTTGAGAGCTGCGAGATTGAGCTGGTCGAAGAGATCGACCCGGCCACTGTGGCGGGTTTGAGCGTTGAGCGCGCGCCCGCGAAGCGCGCCCGCGGCAGCACTTCACCGGACCTGCAGCCGGAGGGGACGACCGATTCGTTGGCGCTGTTTTTGAAGGACATCGGCAAGGTCCGTCTGCTGAGCGCCCCGGAGGAGGTTGATCTCGCCAAGCGGATCGAGCGCGGCGACATGGACGCGAAGCAGAAGATGGTCGAGGCCAACCTGCGGCTGGTTGTCTCAATCGCGAAGAACTATCGCAACCAGGGGCTGCCGTTTCTCGATTTGATCCAGGAGGGCACGATCGGTCTGGTCCGCGCGGCGGAGAAGTTTGACTATCGCAGGGGGTTTAAGTTCTCGACCTATGCCACCTGGTGGGTCCGCCAGGCGGTCGCCCGGGCGCTGGCTGACAAGGCGCGGACGATCCGGATTCCCGTCCACATCGTCGAGAAGCTCAACCAGATCGGGAGCGCTGAGCGCAAGCTCGCGACCGGGCTTGGCCGCGAGCCGACGGCCGAGGAGATCGCCGACGTGACCGGGATCGAGCCCGGTGAGGTCGAGTCGATCAAGCGCTCGGCGCAAGCGCCGATCTCGCTCGAGAAGCCGGTCGGTGACGAGGACCAGTCCGAGTTCGGCCAGTTCATCGCCGACGAGCAAGCCGAATCTCCCTACGAACGCGCCGTGGAGATCCTCACCAACCAAGCCCTCTACGACGCGCTGGAGAACCTTTCCTACCGCGAGCGGCGGGTGCTCGAACTGCGTTACGGGCTCGGCGACCAGCGCCCGCGAACGCTCGATGAGGTCGGGCGCACGTTTAACGTCACCCGCGAACGGATCCGCCAGATCGAGAACCAGTCGCTCAAAAAGCTCCAGTCCCTCCGCGTAGCTCAGCGGCTGCGCGATGACGTCGAGACCGCTCCGGCGATCCGCGGCGCACGACCAGGCACCAGCGGCCGCCTCTTTTAGCGCGCAGTTGCGGATCGGCCCCCTACGGGAGCCCGGGTCGACGAGCGGGTTCGCGCACGGCAGGCCTTTCGAGCGATGACCGCCGAGGACTTGTCGCGGGCGAAAAGCAGGTTTTCCGGGCGCGAGCGCGTGGATGCTCTACACCAGCAGCGGCAGTCTCGTAGAGCGGAGATTGCCGCTATTCGCGCCGGTGCTTGCGCTCGAGCGGGTCCTGGCTAGCGGTCTCGCCGGACCCGGATGCCACCTGGTCGAGGAACGCGGGCGCGGAGCCAGAGTTGCCCGCCAACACGGGGGCCAGGGCTGTCGGATTAGGCGTGGCATCATTGCTGACGCTATGGACTCGGAGGCTGTCGAACCCCCTGAAAGGGCTGCTGAACGCTTTGTAGAGCGCAAGGGGGTGAGCGCAGCGCAGCTGTCGTTGGTGCTGAGTCAAACGGCCGCCGCGCTTGAGGAGAGCGCGGTGCTCGCTGATGCGCATGCCGAGAGGCTCGAGCGGTCTGGGCGAAGCGGTGATGCTGCGGAGGAGCGTCGAGTGGCTGGCCGCGCTCGTGAGGATGCGCGGCGGGCTCATTCGCGTTCGAAGGAACTCGCCGCGGGCGGGAAGCCGTAGGTCGCTGGCCCGGGACCGTTTCTCCGGCGTGCCACGCGGGTGCCCTCGATGACGGCTTCAGTGTCCCGCCGGTCAGAGCACGCGGAGTGGAGCGTACTCCCTGGGCCGTCGGCGACTGAGGTCAGGAGGTTCGGTCTGGTGGCTCGGTAGTGGCGTCGTGTTGGGCGTCCGCGAGGCGTGCTCTGATTCGTGTCGTCCGACCTGCTGAGCGGCTCGGCGGCATGGCCGATGGCCTTGCGGATGAAGTCGTACTGGGTGTGAAGCAGGCGGTCGGCCATTCCATCGCGGAGTCGACGATCCTGTGTCGTCTGGGGGTCCCTGGAGGACCGTCGATGGGAGCGTCCGCCGCATGTTCAGCAACCATGATCTCCAGCAGTGGGTCTTCGACGGCAAGATCGTGACCCAACGGATCTGTCTTAGCGGTGACGGGCGGCCGCTGTCACGCTCACAGACGGGTAGAGGCAGGAGACCCAGCGTCCGCCTTTGGAATCCGCTACGAGCCTCGGACTGCCGTTGCGCCGATTGGGGATCCTCCAGCCAGACTCGGGCCTCGCCCGAGTCGTTCTCCGGGGGCTATGCTCGCCAGCACGAACTAAGTGGGGAGTGAGCATGGCCTTTGCAGTCGGCAAGCGTGTCGTAGCTGAGTCTGAGTCGATCGCCCGTCGACCGCGCTCGGGTGTGGTTGAGGAAGTGCTGCGTGGTGATCCGTCGCCTCGTTATCGGATCCGCTGGGATGATGGCCACGAGAGCATCTACACGCCCGCGAGCGGCGCTCTGCGAGCCGAGCCACGCCCCAAGCGCCAGCGGCCGGCGACACCGAGGAAGCGCTAACGACCTGAGCTCACCGCGCGGGCGGTGATCCGCTGATCGCGAGTTGTGCTGGCTATCGGTGCGGCCACGGTCGTCGGCGCGGTCGGTGTGCGGCGGGTGCGTCCCGGGGTTCTGAGTCGAGCAGGCGCACCCCGACCAGCCGCGCGTGGTCATACACGCGCTCGATCGGGTAGCCGCTGAGCTCTAGCTCGGAGATGACGGCGGCTGGGAAGCTGACTCCGCGGCGTGCAGCTCGGCTCACGCGACCGGCTCCTTGCCGGCCGCGCGCAGTAGCTCGAGCAGTCGCTGTTGTTGAGCGTCGGCGAGCGCCATCGAACGATTGTCGCCCCCCGGCGGGGAGTGGTGGTGACCGGGCGGTGGTTCTCTAGAGCCCGGGTTGCTGGTATCGGGCGGTGCTCTCGCCGTATCGGGGCAACAGCCCGCCGCGACCCGCTGGCGCTGACGACGTGTGATGCTGGTGTGAACGTCGTGTGAACGAGAGATTGGAGTTGATCCGTTGGCAGCCCATCCAAATGCGGTCGAGTCGACCGAACCGATCCCCGAGACGTCGCTGGCCGAGCGGCTGGTCGCCGACGTCCACCCGATTGGCGCGCCGGTCGCGGACGCAGAGCGCGTAAGTGATTCGGTTCCGTTGTGGTTTCACACGTTCGCGCTGGCGCCGGGGGTCTACACGCCGGGGATCGCCCGCGACCACGTCTACCGCCTTGCGGTGCTCGACGCTGATCGGTTTGCGGGCCGTAGCGTGCTCGATGTCGGCGCGTTTGACGGCTTCTACAGCTTCCTCGCCGAGGTCCGCGGCGCGCGGCGCGTGGTGGCGGTCGACAACGAGCAGTACGTCGATTGGGTGCGTGCTCGCTTCGGCGTGGCGGTTCAGGGCGGCGCCGGCTTCCGCGCGATCGCCGGGCTGGTCGGATCCCGCGTCGAGTATCGACGCATGGACGCGCTGGACGTGCGCGAGCTGGGTGAGCGCTTCGACGTTGCGTTGTGCTTCGGAATCCTGCACCGGGTGACCGACCCGATCGCGCTGCTCCGCGCGATCGCGAGCGTGCTGGCGCCGGGCGGCGAGATCGTGCTCGAGACCTACGGGTCGCGCCTCCCCCCAGACATCGCGGCGATCGAGGTTCACGAGCCTGGTGACGTTTACGGGCGCGATGACTACGTCTACTGGGGCTTCCCGCTGGAGGGTCTGCGGAGACTGGGGCGCATCGTCGGCCTCGACGAGCTCGAGGTCGTCGACCAGCTGGAGATCGACGGCCACCCGCGGATTCTCGCGGTGCTGCGAGCCGCGGGCTGACCGCGCGTCGCGGTCGCGCCGCTCAGGCTGCGCCGCGCTGTCGCGGCAAGAGCGCGGGAAAAGCGCCGCTGGTCGATCGGTCGTGAGCGCGTCGACGCCGAGCGCTGCGGCTCGCGCCGCCAGCGTGGCGTCATTGATTGTCCCGGTCGTGACGCTGAGGCCGTCGGAGCGCAGCCGGTCGGCTAGTCCACGATGAAGCAGGAAATGTTCGATGCAGACGCCGCCGACCCCGGCACGCGCCGCCCAGCGCGCGAGCGCATCGGGCGCGTAGTCGGCCCACGCCACCAGCCGCGCCGGCATCCCGTGGCAACAGCCTCCTCGCACGCGGCCGTATGGAAGGAAAGAACCTCCACCGGGCCGCGGTCCAGCCGCGCGCGCGTCCAGCAGCTCATCGAGCAACATCGGCGTCTCGCTCGTCGCGGCCCCGTCACGGTCACGCAGGCAGGCATGCCGGAACTCGTTCCACTCCGTCTCGCGCGCCCAGCCGCGCAATGTCGTACCGGCGCGCAGCCACGGGTCGTGCAGCCTGGCTATCCGCGGTCAGACAGACGTCGGTTTCGAGGCCATCGACCGGACTTGCGAGCGTGGCCTGCAGCGCTGCTCGCGACGAGTCGAGTCCGGGCTCGCGGCCGAGGCGATGCGCGTATACCGGGGCAGCCTCACCACGACCCTCAGGGTCTCCCGCTCCCGCTCAGATGTCGCGTCTCTGTTACAGACCCGTTGTCAGATCGTGAACACGGGCGCCAAGCCGGGAGGAGACCCAACCCGTGCGCACGCGGTTCGCGCAGTGCAGGCGGGCGTGCGAAACGCGGCCACCCGCTGGTCCCCCGGCGTGGGCACAGGCCCTCCGAGGCGTCCCGAGCCCGGTAGGGGCGACAATCCGATCGATGGCCCTCGCTGACACCCAGCAACAGCGACTTCTCGAGCGACTGCGCCACGCCGGCGAGCAGCCCGTCGCTTTTGCCGAACTGCACGATAGCGGGGTTGACTTCCCCGCCGCAGTCGTGTCCGAGCTCGAGCTGAACGGATACGCGATCGAGCGCGTCTATGACCACCGACGGATGATCGGCGTGCGCCTGCTCGGCCCGGAACCCCTGGAAGCCACCGCCGCACACCGGCGCCGTCGACGCCCGTGGTCGCATCGATAGCCAGCCGCCGCACACCCCACGCTCCCCGCAGATCGCTCCGGCCGCGAGCCGACAACCGAGCTAGTGGTCGGTGCCACCGCTCCGCGTCCGTGGCGGTAATGGGCCAGTTTGACCCCGAGCTCGTACTGTCCGTGGCGCGGCAGTAGGCTCGGGGCAACCATAGAACGGCTACGGCGACACATCGGGTGGTGGCTCAGCTACATTCCGAGCCTCATCGGCCATTTCAGGAATCGGCGTCAACTCGGCCAGTCGGTCGGGCCTGCCCTCCGTAGCGCCCGGGAAAAAATGCGGCAGTCCCGATCTGGAGTTCAGCGATCACCCAGATCACCGCGTCGGAGAGAGTGAGACCGATCTGTCCACGTCCGCCCAAACGCTGACTTTCGCCAGGGTTTCCTATTGCCCCGGCCGCCCGCACGGAATAGGGTCCAGCACGGGGTGGACTTGCCCGGAGCTCGTGCCACACGCGCGGGGACCCGTAGCACTCGAAGTTCTGCCCGTGCACCTGGCGGATGCGGGCGGTCAGGCGCTCGTCCTCGACCTCCCTCGCCGAGCGCTCGCCCGTGGCGCGCCGATAATAGGCGGACGCCGACACGTCCAGGGTCTGGCAGATCGGCTCGACACCGAAGCGCTCGCGATGCGCGTCGACGAACGCGCTCACTTCGGACGGTCTGCGTCGAGCTCGGTCGCGAAAAACACCGACGCGGCCTTCAAGATCTCATTCGCGCGGCGCAGCTCGAACACTTCCTTGCGCAGCTTCGGATCTCCTCGCGCTCCTCGCTGGTCGGCAGATCCGGCCGCAACCCGCCGTTCGCCTCCGCCTGCCTGACCCGCTTACGCAACGCCTCGTGCCCGATCCCGAGATCACGCTCGACCTGCGCCCCCGGACGCCGCGGTCCATCAACACCGGCGGATACTTCGATCGTCTTGGCATGAGACCGAACTTCCTTCTCCGAGGTTGGAATCCTCGCAATTCGGTCTCTGTCAAATCCAAGCAGGCTCAGGGAACCCCTGACCGATTGGCCAGTCGAGCTCTTCGCCGGATCTCCGGAAACGACGAGGAAGCGACTGCCCCGTGGTTTCGCCAATCATTTCCCGAGAGCCTCCTACCCGAACCCGACGGGCCCGGCTACACCGAGCAGCTGCGCCACGCACACGCATTCGGTTGCGGGCGGCGAAGCAGGTGGAGCTGGGGCGGTGCTCGGCGCGTGGACCGTCACGTATAAGGTTGGGGTTACCGCTCTCGTGGTGCAGCCTTTCGGGGCCGCTTGGGGCGGGGTTGGGCTCGAAGGGCGCCGCTCGCGGGCGTGTAGATGCTCTCGTGGCCGTCGTCCCAGCGGATCCGATAGCGAGGCGACGGGTCGCCGCGTAGAACTTCCTCGACGGCACCCGGGCGCGGTCGGCGGTCTGTCGACGCGGACTCGGTTACCACGCGCTTGCCGACTTCAAATGCCATAGTCATCCCCATCGTTCGTGCTAGCCGCGAGCACCGCCATGGGGGTGTACGTTGGCCCGGGTCGTGGGCGAGAACGCGGTACAGCGCGCTGGCCGCCCGGAGCCACGAAACACTAACTTTTGTCCGTTCCGGCTCATGTCTGCGCGGCAAAGGAGTACTGTCGGGATCGCTGGCCCTGCGGCCAGGATTCTCAGCCCGAGCTTGTATGCCACCAACGGCGCATCGTGCGTCACGAGGCGTGAGGGGCGGGTCATTGGTTCTGACTGCGGGGCTAGTGGAGGACTTCGATCGGCGTATCCCACGACCCGGTGGCTGCGTCCCAAGTTTGATCTGAGCGCGGGCCCTTGTCCTCTGACGTCCGCGCAACCACAATCGAGGGACGGAAAGCGCTGGAGACCATGCGGCTGACAGAACAAGCCCGAGCATCGCGGAGGCGAACCGAGCAGACCCGCGATCGCCGGGCCAGACTCTCACCGGTGATCGAGGCCCGACGCCGTCTGAACGCCCTGCGCGCAGCCGGCATCAAGACCGTCGACCTGCCCGGTCCGCGCGATCCCCGCTACGGGTACCCGACGCAGTCGCACGACTAGACCTGCAAACGCCGCATCCCTTCAAACGAAGGACCGCACATGCCGCCAGCTGAGATACCGATCATAGGTTCCGGACATGCCCCCAAGGCTGCTCCGGCTCGCTCGATACGACGTGCGACCGCGCGCCGCGCAAGTAAGCGCCGAGCAACCGCTCGTAACCTCCACGGCGATACCGCCACGAGGATCATCGACACCCTTGCCGAGCACCCACAGAGCACCGTCGGCGATGTCGCTAAGTCCCTGAACCTCGATCCCGAAAGTGTCTCTACTTGCCTCGCCCAGCTCGCTAAGACCGGAGAGGTCACCAGGGCATCACACGGCTACACGACTGGAACGCGAGAACGGTGAGAAAGGCATCCTCGGGGACTGACCGATCGCCGACTGCACCCTCTTCAGAGCCATTTCTCGTTCGGCCGAATAGCCTCCGCCATTGTGCCTCTTTTGAGCGAGCGGGACGTTCTCGACGCGGTGGAACGTCTCGCTCTTCGACAAGGTGATCGTCACAGCCCGGTAGCGCTGAAGGAGGTCCCTCCCGCACTCGATCCGCCGCGGGATTATGGCGACGCCGAGACGCAGTCCGTCGTCGTAGGGCTTCTCCAGCAGCGGCGTTTAGTGGTCAAGGGCGTCGGCACTCTCGCGCTCACAAGAGGAGGCGACAAATCCGAATGAGTACCCCCAGCGAGGCGCGCGGTCGGACCAACTCGTGACCTCGGGGATGCGCCGACGCGACCCTCGTCGCAGTCCTCGGTGTTGAAGACTGGTGGCGAAACCGACCAGACAGCACCGATATTCCGACAGCCGTGTGTCACGAACACTGAAGGAGGATTGATGTAGGAGATCTTCGTATAGGTGGTGCTGTGCTGGAGATGGAGGCTTGTTGGCCCTCCGGCGCCGACCACCTATTCCGGTTCATCTCGGCCGCCTATGAACAACGCTCCGTCGCGATCACCACCAACGTCGAATTCGAACGCTGGACCCAATTCCTTCCCGACGCGGCGACCGCGATCCTCGACCGCTTCCTTCATCACTGCCACGTGATCGCGCTTGACGGCGAAAGCTTCCGCCTCCGCGAAGCGCGCCAGGTCATCACACCCGCATGATCACGGCAAAAACCGGCAACGGATCGGTCGCGGCAGTCCCGGCCAGGACCCCAGACGGGCTCACAATGCCCCGCATCTCGCCGGCCAGCGTCGATTTTGCTGCCCAACCGTCGGATCTGTCGCTGAACGCCCGCGCTGCCCAAGCCGACTCGCTCAGGCCGCGCCAACAGCAGGCAAGAGCCCAACAGCCAGCCGTGGCCTCTCCGACCCGTGGTCCAAGGACGTGCTCGCTGACAAGAACATCAAGACCAACAACAACCCAGCCCCAGCCTCGATCGAACCCCCAATCCAGCTCACGACAGGCTGTGGGGAATTATCTGGCCACCAGTGGGGATTCTTGTTGGCCCTTGACAGGGGCGTTCCCCTCGCCACAAGAACTGGTCACTGTCGGCGCCGGGTGAATACTGACCCACCTGCGCCGGTCGAAAAGTGACCCACTTGGCGTGGGGCCGGGTTCGTCCGGCCGGGTCCGGACCCTCGTCTGATCATCGTGATCGGGCGAGGAGGAAGGCGTGTGGTCGGCGTGGAGCAGTGGGCGGAGGTCAGGCGGATGCATCGGGTCGACCGGCTGTCGATCCGGGAGATCAGTAAAAGGACTGGGTTGCACCGCAGGACGATCCGCAGGGCGCTGGCGAGTGAGACGCCGCCGAAGTACGAGCGCGGGTCGACGGGGTCGAAGCTCGATCCATTCAAGGGCTGGATCTGCGAGCAGCTGGGTGAGGAGCCGACGATCCAGGCGCAGCGACTGCGGGAGATGGCGGTGGACCTGGGCTATGAGGGCGGCAAGACGATCTTCGATGACTTTGTGCGCGAGGTCCGGCCGCGGTTTTTGGTCCGGCGGACGTTTCAGCGGACGATCTATCGACCGGGGGAGTTGGTGCAGTGCGATCTGTGGGAGCCGCGCGAGCCGATCGCGGTGGGGCACGGTCAGACGCGTCGTGGCTGGGTGGTGACAGCGGAGCTGTGTTGGTCGCGGGTGATCGCCGGCAGCTTGGTGTTCTCCAAGGAGGCGCCGGACATCTTGTGGGGCGTTGGCCGCTGTCTTGAGCGGATTGGCGCGCTGCCGGAGAAGCTTGTGTGGGACCGCGAGAGCGCGATCGCCGGTGGCGGGCGCCCGACCGACGAGTTCGCGGCGTTCTGTGGCCAGGTCGGTGTCGGCTGGGTGATCCTGGACCGCGGTGATGCGCAGGCGAAGGGAGCGCTCGAGCGATCGCACCGGTTCATGCGCTCAAACTTCCTGCCCGGCCGGGCATTCGCGAACCCGGCCGACTTCCAGTTGCAGCTAGATGGCTGGTGCGACCGGGTCAACCGGCGCGTGCACCGCACAACCCGTCAGATGCCGACCGAGCGGCTCGTCGCCGAGCGCGAGCGGATGCGACCGCTGCCAACCAGGTTGCCTGACTGCGACCGGCGGTTCGTGACACGCGTGGCGCAGCAGCCATATGTGCGGGTCGATCGCAACGACTACTCGATCGATCCCGCGTTCGCCGGGCGCAGGGTCGAGGTCTGTGTCACCCAGGAGCACGTGACCGCGGCGGTGCTCGACACCGGCGAGCTCGCGTGCCGGCACCGCCGCGTGTTCGCCGGCGCCTTGACGTTCACCGACCCCGCCCATCAGACCGAGCTTGAGCGCCAACGCGACCGGCGCCGCCAACGCCACGAGATCGACGTCGAGATCCGACCGCTGTCCAGATATGACGCGGTGATCCCGGCATGAGCAGGGCTGCCTCCGAGCTCGCGCATCTGTTCCGCGCGCTGAAGGCACCGGCCGCGGCCAGGGCGCTGCCCGCGCTCGCCGACCGCGCCCGCGAAGAGTCCTGGTCCTATGAGCGGTTCGCCGAGGCGCTGCTCTTCACCGAGGTCAGCGCCCGCGACAGTCATGGTGGTGAGGGGCGGATCAAGACCGCCCGGTTCCCTGCCCGCAAGACCCTCGAGGAATTCGACTTCACCTTTCAGCGCTCGGTGAAGAAGACCGTCGTCGAGCATCTCGGACAGCTCGACTTCCTGCATGCCCGCGAGAACGTGATCCTGCTCGGACCCCCGGGCACCGGCAAAACCCATCTCGCGGTCGCGCTCTCGATCCGCGCCTGCCTCGCCGGCCAACGCGTCCAGTTCGCCACCGCGACCCAGTGG
>DASYAP010000121.1:0-14845 GCA_036501265.1 Solirubrobacteraceae bacterium
CCGCCCATACCGGTTTTCGAGACCGGCGCATTCAACCGCTCTGCCACCTCTCCGGCGAAAGCCGACGGTAGCGGATGGCCCGCCAGCACTGGAGATCGCCTGGAAGGTCGGAAATTGAGGGAGTCGTGCAATTGTTCGCACCGAGTCCAGGTTGGGTCAGGCGAAGTCACCCAAAGGCCCGATTTGACCCCCGTCTTTCCCTAGGCTTTCCCTTGAGACCGCGGAGACCCCACCCGGCCGTTCGGCGGAGGACGGGGTGTCGGCCGCTCTTGGGCGAGTCGAGCGCGACCATCGTGGCGGGTAGACACCGGACCGCGTCCTCGGCGTGTGTGGACAATCGAGGGCCGCTCCCGGTCCCGTCGCGCCGACTCAGGGAGCGGCCCGGCAGTGTTGTAGAAGGTTGTAGGGCACCTGGATTACCGGCAGTCTTGCGCTGACGGGCGCGTAGGCGGTTTAACGCGGCTGGTTAGGCGTGCCGGGCGCCTGTGTCCGCGGCTGCTGCTGGCCGGAAGTCGCTGACGGGCGACCACCTGGCGGGGCTAAAGGGTGGGTGGCGTTTTGGGGGTTTTGCTGGTCTTGGTTGCGGGCGTTTTGGCAAGGGGTATGCTGGGTGGTGAGGGACGTGGTCGAAACGCTTTTTGGGCGGGTTGGCGCGTTCGACGAAGTGCGATCGGGAAGGCCGGGCCGTTTGTGCGGCCAGACAGCTCCCAGAGTTGGGGTGAAGGGGCCAGCGCGCCGGGTGTGTTGGTGGTCCCGGCGCGTGTTGCGGCTGAGGATGATCTCGTGCGTGCGGGGCGCGCGAGGCGTGGGGTGCGGCTTGGTGCGGTGTTGGCTGGCTTGGCGCGGGATCTTGCCGCGGCGCGTCGTGAGATCGCGGTGCTCAAGCGCGAGAACGTGGCGCTTAGGGAGCGGCTTGATGCTGGGGCGTGAGGTGGTTGAGGTGGGGTGCGGTGGGCGTGCTGTGGCTCGGTCGGTTGGCTTTGCGCGGGAGGCGGCCGCGGCGGGCGAGTTCGTGAACGCGGTGCGCTGGCTGCAGGTGGTTGAGGTGGTGGACGGCTTCACACGGACTTTCAAACTCGGCCGCGGAGTGGGATGCGGATGACTGAGGAGGGTGGTTTGCGGTCGGGCGAGCTTGCGCTGGCGATCTCTAATGCGGTAGTTCAAGCGTTGGCCGGCACTACGGGTCGGGGACCGAGGCAGGCGAAGACGACGGTGGGCGATAACGGAGTGTTCGTGGTGTTACAGGACACGCTGACGCGCGGGGAGCTGACCCTCGTCGCGGCGGGCGAGAGCGAGGCGGTGCTCGATCTACGCAGGCGCTGGCAGCGGGTGATGCGTGAGAGTTGTAGCCGCAAGGTTGAGCAGCTGACCGGGCGCAAGGTGATCGGGTTCATGAGCGATAACCACATCGATCCGGACATCGCCGTCGAGGTGTTCATCTTGGAGCCGCTCGGAGCGGGCCCCTCCGTCCGAGCGGCGCTCGCGGTGGCCGATCCGGTGCCCGAGTGACCGCCGCCCTAAAAGAGATCACCCCGCCCGCTGCGTCGGTCGCCGGCCGACAGCGCAGCGCGGTGTTGCAGTCTCTGTCGCGCCTGCGCCCGCTGCGGCTGGCGCGCCGCGTGCTCGTGGCCGGTTACGCCGATCGCCAGCGGATCGAGCGAGACCTCCACGACGGGATTCAACAACGCCTCACCGGGCTGCGGATCCGGCTCGCGCTCGCCGCGGAGGGCTTCCACGCCCGCGGCGACACCGACGCCAGCGCGGCGTTGAACCGGTTCGGCGACGAGGTCGAGCAGGCGATCGACGAAGTCCGCGCGTTCGCGCGTGGCGTCTACCCGGCGGTACTGGCATCCAACGGGTTGTCTGCCGCACTCGTCTCCGCCAGCCGCTACACGGCCGCGCCGGTCACCGTGTCAGCGCGCGGGATCCGCCGCTGTCGCCCCGAGGTCGAGAACGCCGTCTACTTCACCTGCCTCGCCGCGATCGACAACGCCGACAAGCACGCCGGACCGGCGCAGATCTCCGTCCACGCCTGGGACACCGCCAACGCGCTGCACTTCACCGTCTGCGACACCGGCCGAGGGTTTGACCACGACCGCACCCCAGCCGGGGCCGGACTAACCAACATGCACGACCGCATCACCGCCATCGGCGGAACGCTGACCATCGACTCCAAACCCACGCACGGAACGCAACTACACGGCAGCGTCCCATACCCCTAGCCGCGCGCAACCGGCAAACGACCCCGCCCGAGCCGCACCCAAGAGGCGCGGCACATACCGGGGGTGCCACCGCCGCTCGCATTGCTCGAAGCGCCGCCACCTTGTTGAGCGTCAGGCGGAGGAGCGGGCCAAAGGTCCGTCCTTCTCTAGGCGCGATGGTCGTCTGAGCGTCCACACGCACATCTTGTACACGATCGAGCCAGCACAACGGGGATAGTCTCGGCCGGGACGTGGGGAGCACGATCTATGAGTCAGACCCTGAGCGGGCACAGGACGGGGAATTCGTTGCGGGGGAGCTCACCTACCTCGTAGTTGGCAACAACGGCCGCCTTCTCGACGCCCGGCGCACTCCTATCACGGTCACCGCTGTGAATCCCGACCTGGGAGCTTTCGAGGTTGAGATCCGTGCCTTCGAAGACGCCGGCGCGCGGTGGCTGCTCTCGCTCGACGACGTCGGCCACTTCCAGTTCGCCCGCGATGCCAGCCTCGCCAGTCCCGATGTGCTCGCCCGGCTTGAAGGCGCTCGCGCGCGCTTTGCGCGAACCGAAAGGATCGAATGCGACCCCGCGTCCCGCGAGGCAGCCGTTCGGCGGCTTGCGGGCGAGCGGTCGGTCGTTCGAGACTGGCTCGCGCGGCACAACCCCCCGCCCGTCAACGTCGCGAGGCTCATCCAGCGGCGCACCGGCGAGCCAACACTGTTCGCGCTGCTCGACAAATTTCTCGTCGAGCGTGGCCTCGACGAGCTCGATCGCGCGTTCAGCAAGACGTTCGTCAGCAACCCCCGCTCGGGCGAGCTCATCAAAGGGCACGCGATTGTCCTGGCCGAGCTCGGGCTGTGCCCCTACGACGGCCAAGTCGTTCGGGATCCAGAGCTCTTCAAGGAGCCCTGGTCGAGGGCTCGGCGAGCGGAGCACATCATCGCGCGCCTCGCGTTCGTCCAGGAACTGTGGTCCAGTTGGAAGCACGAAACGGTCACGCTCTACCGAGGAGCCGCAGTCGACGGCCCGCTCCCCGCTCGGTCGCAGGCGTCATTTGTCTCGGCCACCTTCTCGCGAGAGGTCGCCAGCGAACACTTCGAAGGAGGGCCGACCACCCAAACAGCGGTGATGTGGCGTCAGCGAGTCCCGGTGCGCCGACTGTTGATGACCTTCGTCGAGACATCTGAAATGAACAGCCGCTTCGACGAAGCCGAAGCCGTGCTGATCGGCGACCCCGCCAACCGCGCCTTCTGACCCGGAGCAGCGCCGGCCCGAGTCGGGACTCCGGCCTACGGGGATTGGGTCGAGGTCGCGTGCCGATACCAGTCGAGTACCTCGCCGGCGGTTACGAACACTACGTCCTCGAAGGACTTCAAGTAATCGAATATCTGGTCGAAGGAGGTGATCCGGTGCGCCGCCCCCGTGAGGTACGGATGTGTTGAGATTGCCATCACCCGCGGGCTTTCTGAACCCTCCTTATAGAGCGTGTCGAACTGAGCCTTGGTTCGGTCGAGGACCTCGCTGGAACGGTGATGCTGCACGGCGTAGATCGCGATGTCGTTGAGTTCGACGGTGTACGGGATAGAGATCAGCTCGCCCGAACGGACATCGCGTACGGCTGATCGTCGTTGCACCAATCGCACACGTACTCGACCCCCTCTTCCGCGACGATGTCGGGGGTATCGAACGTCTCGGCCAGTCCTGGGCCCATCCAGCCCCGAGGCCGTGTACCGCTGAACTGCTCGACCCTGTCCAGCGTCTTGCGAATCGTCGCCCGTTCGTCGGGTTCGACGTTGATCACCCGTTGGATGTACCCATGCGCGAGCAGTTCCCACTCTGCCTCAACGGCGGCGTTGACCAGCTGCGGGTGCTCGTCGCAGGCGACCGCGTTGACGCTCAGTGTCGCTCGGATACCGTGGCTGTCCAGGACGCGTTTGAGTCGCCAGAATCCAACGCGTAGCCCGTAGTCGAACCAGCCGAAGTTGGCCACGTCGGGCACCACCTCACGCCCCTGCGGTGCAGGCAGCACGGTCCGCGGCATCGCCGCTTTCGGGTCCCATACCTCCACATTGGTCACCGGCCAGACGAGGACACGCGCGTGCTGCGGATGCTGGAGGGCCGGGCGATCGAAGATCGGCGAGTAGTCGGCGCGGGGGTTCGGCATCGTGGCTCCTTCAGGCTCGATGGATGTTGCTCACAGCCTGATTGCGCTCCAGGCAGCGTCTCGACCGGGTAGATCGCGCCCGTAGCTGTCTGGGTTGGTGCCGAGCGTCTCGGCGGCTTCGGCGGCGATCTTCTGGACGATCACGGTGAGCGGGAATATCGAGAGGGTCTCACCAAGCGACAGACGCGCGAACTCGTGTACTTCCGTGCCCTGGGCTCTCGCAACATCGGCTAGTTGTTTGAGGCGGTCAGATCCACTCCCGCCATCCAGGCACACAAGCGCATCATCGGCACCGAGGGCTACCGCCGGCCCGTGCAGAATGGCTTCGCAGGCGAGCCCTTCGGTGGCGACCAGCGCGGTTTCTCTGGTCTTCAGCGCGCCCTCCGCGGCGGTCCAAGCGTTGATTCCCACCCCGGCGAATTCCAACAGCCGAGCGGGCGGCTTCACATCGACCGGACCTTGCGCCAGCTCTTGGGCTACGGCGTCGGGAACGTCGTGAAGCGCTCCCAGGGAGGCCCCGAGCTGCTCAGCGAGCTGCGCCATTCGCATCAGGGCGGCGAGGTGGCTTGCAGTGAACGCCGAGGAGACCTCCTCGGGCACCGTCTCGAGGTCAGCGTCCGGGTTTCCACGCTTGGATATCACCACGGTGGGAACGTGCGCTGCTCGGGCGTGCTCGAGCACTTCTGACGTAAGAAGCTTTGATCCCCGGTGGCTGAGCAGAAGGAGCGCGTCATCTTGGCGGGGAAAAGGATGGCCCGCGGCGGCATCGGCGGCGGGGACGGCCCATGCCTCAACGCCGCCCGTCCGCAAAAACCAAGCGCCTTGATTGGCCGCGTGCCAGCTCGTGCCGGTCCCGACAACCAAGACTCGGCGGCCGGCCAGTCGCTCTGCCGCAGATTCCACCCCTCGCTGATCGTCGAGTATCCGTCGCAGCACTTCTGGCTGCGTCGCCATCGTCTCGCGCATCGCGCTCATCGCACCCACCCTCTTGCAAGATTGACCCAGACGCATTGTGTTCGCGCGCCTGGGCCCGGTTCATCGGATCCTGGTGTGGATCACCGCGATCATGGCAGGCGAGGTAACGGTCGTGTAACGGCGTTACGTCGCTGTTACTCCTTGTTCCTTACGGTCCGACCGCGCGATGGTGGAAGCGGAGAGAAAGGTTCGCACCACGGCTGCGGCTCGGGGCTGCGAAGCGGTCGGCTGCCCACATTGTGGGCTGGTGCTCCGTCCGCGAGCGCGGGTGCTCGTGCCGGTGTACTGCCCGCGCTGCCTGGCGCTGCGACGGCGCGCCGTTGAGGTGGAGTCGATCGGCGCCGCGGGACAACGCAGGCGGGCGAAAACTCGGCCTCGCCCACCGAGCTAGCGCCAGCGCAGAAGCTCGCCGTCGACGGTCTCGCTAGCCCCAGCCCGGCGACACGTCAGACCGACACGCAGTGCTCAAGCGAATCGAGCGTTGTCCGCAGGGTGCGCACGAACGCTTCCACTCCGATCGGGTTGAACAACGGGCTATCCGCGTTTGTGAGCAGGGCTCTTACCTGCGCGACGCCGCGGGCGTCCACCGGCTCCCGGCCTTCGAGCCGCGCTGCCAGTTCCTCGAGCGCTATTTCGCCATGGCGAGGTCCTGGTGGCAGACAGCCAGCGCATCGACGGGTGGCACAACCTCGGGCAAACTGAGGCTGTCTTCTTCTGGATCGTCACCTCGTCCGGCGCCTGAGCACTGCGTTCGCCAGTGCGAAGGCCAGCACGCCTGGCCAGGCCCGGGCGTCCTTCATAGACTGACCCGCTGTGCCGCGCGCCCGATTCGAGCTGCCGCTTCGCGAGCGGACGCGAGCGCAGGCCGAGACCAGATTCTTTCTCGAGCGGCTGACCCGGCTGGCGGTCGTGATCGTTCTGATCCTGGCCGCGGGCACGGCCGCGTTGGCGATCGCCGAGGGAGTCTCGCCGTGGCGTGGCTTCGTAATGGCCCTCGACACGGTTGCCACGGTGGGGGCGCTGCCCGAGCCGCGCGACACCGCGGGTCAGGTGACCACGGTGCTCTTGATCGTCTTCGGCGTCGGTACCCTCTTCTACGCGCTGGTGACGACCGCCGAGTTCTTCGTCGCGGGGCACCTGGGCGGGCTGCTCGTGGAGCGCAGGATGCAGAAGCTGACCGATGCGCTATCCGACCACTACATCGTGTGTGGCTTTGGCCGCGTGGGACGTGAGGTCGCGCGCGACCTGGCGGTGACCGGCGCGCGCTACGTGATCGTCGACGAGCAGAGCGAGAACCGCGATCACGTCGAGGATCCACGAGTGCGGTTCATCGAGGCCTCTCCCTCCGACGACGGTTCGCTTCATGCGGCCGGTATCGAGCGGGCCCGCGGCATCGTTGCATGCGTCGATTCGGACGCCGAGAACATCTTCATCACGCTGACCGCACGCGAGCTGCGGCCCGACATTACGATCATCGCCCGCGCCAGCGCCGAGGCATCGGAGAAGAAGCTCAGACGCGCGGGCGCCGACCGCATCGTCTCGCCGTACAAAGCCTCGGGACAGGCGATGGCCCGGCTGGTGCTGCACCCTCAAGTGACAGGAGCGATTGACGTCGCGCCCTCATACCTCATGGAAGAGATCGAGGTCAGTGGCGGATGCGCCGCGGCGGGCAGTCGCCTGGAGGATGTCCGCGGCGACGCGTTCGTCGCCGCCGTCCGCCGAGCCGACGGGAGCTTCCAAGTCCAGCCTCCGGGGGAGACCGTCCTGGCGCCCGGGGACGTCCTTGTCGCGATGGGAAGAGTCGAGACCATCGAGCGCCTCACCGCGCTATTCGAGCCCAACGCCGCAGCCTGAGCCGCACGGGCCGGTCATTAATGATCTAGTGCTTAGCCGGTGAAGCCAACCGGCAGCGGCCGCCGTAGAAGCCGGGACCGGCGAGGCCCGGCCCGGTGAGCTTGGGTCGGTGGCCGGCGCCGCCGGGCGGGTAGGCCGTGTCGAACCACTCGCCGAAGAAACGGCTCAGTCGCGCACGGCAGGTCGCGCTCTGCACCGGCAGCCACTCCTGGAAGGCCGCCTCCAGCTGCCGCTCTGTGATGGTCGCTCCGCCGTAGCGGCGCTGAATCTGCGCCAGCGCCGCAGCGAAGGCTCGATGGCCGATGATCTGACGCAGAGCCACGTACGCGGCCGCGGGCCGCGCGTACGTGGACGAGCCGGCGAACAGGGTGAACGGCTTGGGGTTCGAGGGCGCGCCTGTCCAGAAGCTGCCTCCGCTGCGGTAGATCGCGGCGAACTGCCGCGCCAAGCTCGCCTGGAAGGCGGCCCGGCCTTTGGGCGAGTGCTGGCCGCCCGCGGCGATCTCGGCCAACCTGGCGCGGTAGAGAAACTCGGCGAGCGTAGCCAGCCCCTCCTTGTAGAACGTCATTCGGTAGCCGCTTTCCGTGACGTTGTCGCCCCACCACTGGTGCATGTTCTCGTGGTAGAGGGTGTCCGTGTTGATCCTTGCGCCAGCGGCGGTGATCATCGTCTCCATTTCCTCGTCGAAACTGGCTGACGAGGTGCCGACGACGATGCCGCCCGAGCTGAACGGGTACGGCCCGCTGAACTGACTCTCGAACCGGGTGATGTTTGGCTGCTTGTCGATGACCGCCTGGTTTTTCTTACGCCGGGCCGGGCTGATGGCAGCATCTTGCGCCTGGTAGAAGGGGATGCCGTTGAGCGCGGTGCGCTCGGTCAGACGGTAGTTTCCGACGCTGTCTTCGACCAGGTAGCTGGCCACACGCGCGGCGGAATGCCAGTCCCAGGTGACAGAGCCGTGCGGGAACTCACTGTTGGGGGGGTTGCGCGTGACGGAGGTGGGAATGCCGTTTGCGATCACCGTCCGGCCGCGGGTCACCGCGTCCGCGAAGTCGTACGTGGGCTTCGCCGCCGGGTAGTCGTTGAGCGGCATCCAGTCCTCGGAGCCGACCGGCTCGGTCGTTACGAAGCCGCCGTCGCTGACGCGAAACCAGCCCTCGGTGGTCCCGTCCCCGTCGTTGTGGACGCCGGGCTTGCCCGTATAGCGGACCGTGACGCTGAACACCGCCCCGTTCTTGAGCGGCGCGCGCGGCGTGATCACGAGCTTCGTGGCCGGGCACTGGGTGCCATTCAGCGAGTTTTGCTCGCTGCGCTTGGTGGATGACAGCTCCGGGGAGCAGGCTGGCGGCAGCGGATTGTGCCGCGGGCCGCCGACCGGATTGGTCTGCGACGCCTCATGCGCGGCCGGGTTGGGGTCGTTCTGCCCGTTCGGGTCGCCGGGATATGTCGGCTGGACGAACTTGAAACGGGCCGGTTGGCCATCCACGGCGACCGAGCCGACCGTCATGACCGGACCCGCTCGTGTGTTGCGCGACCGTCGCTCGAAGTCGAGGCTGAAGCTGGTCAGGCAGTGGGTGGCCCGGTCGGTGAGGACGACGCGCGTTCCGTGTAGGAACCTGTTCGTGTTGGCGTCGTAGACCAGGTGCACGAGCGTGTGCAGGCTCGTGTATGCGCCGTTACCAGTGTCCGGGTAAATGCGAGAACCACGCGGCGACAGAGTGTGCGCGCCGGCGAAGCATCCCCCGGTGGGAGCGCCGGCGACCGTGCGCCCGCTAAGAGCCGGCGGCGCGCCGGGTCCGAGTGCGAGCACGACCGCCCCGGCGACCGAGCCGGCGGCGGCGAGCTTCCTGCGGTTAGGAACCATGCGGGGCGCCCTCGTGACTCCAAGCGTGAACGGTGCCGGGTCAGCCCGGCCGCCGTAGTAGATCACTTCGAGCCCGCGAATGAAGCGGTCAGCGTCGCGGCGCGAAAAACCTCTGCAGCAGCTCTGCGCACTCGACCGCCAGCAGTCCTCGCTGTACCTGTGGGCGGTGGTTGAGCTGTGGCTGGGCAAGCACGTCGAGCACGCTGCCGGCTGCGCCGGCTTTTGGGTCGGTGGCACCGAAGACCACGCGGGGAACGCGCGCCAGCACGATCGCTCCTGCGCACATCGCGCACGGCTCGAGCGTGATGTACATGACGGAGTCGAGCACGCGCCAGCTGCCGAGCGAGCGAGCCCCCTCGCGCAAAGCGATCATCTCAGCATGCGCCGTGGGATCGCCGCGGACCTCCCGTTCGTTATGGCCCAGCCCGATCACCTCGCCCTCGCGCACGATCACTGCCCCGATAGGGACGTCATCGTGCTCGAGTGCACGCGAGGCCTCCCGCAGCGCCAGACGCATGAAGTACTCGTCGCGGGGGAAAAAGTGCGGGTTCACGGGTACCAGAGATGCCTCAGACGACCGCCTCGGCCGCCGCGGACCCTCACTCAGAGGAGCCGCGTCAGTGCGATCACGATGCCGGCGAGGACGAACACGACGATGAGCGCCTGCATGACCAGCCATGACCGCGGCATCTGAGACACGAGTCTCAGGCTAGCGCGGCTGCGATGAGGCATACTTGCCCCGATGCGCAAGGCGCTCGCCCTCTCCGCCGTCATCACGCTGAGCTTTGCGGCGGTCGCGGTTGCTGCAGGACCCACGGTCACCGTCACCGTCACTCCGGACACCCAGTCTGCGCAATCCACGCTCAAGCTCTCGGCAACAGGGCCGTACTCCGAATCCGGGCTGCCCAAGTCCCTGGCGCTCACGGTGCAGAAGGGCTTTGACTCGAGCGCGAAGTCCGTCCCCGTCCTGTGCAACTCAACGTCGAGCAAGGTCACCTCGAACTCGGCGAACCCCTGCCCGGCGAAGAGCAAGATCGGCTCGGGAAAGGTTGTCGGCGACGTGAACGGCTTCGGTAAGCAGACCGTTCCGTTCACGCTCTATCTGGGCAAGCCGACGCATACGGGCGACGTCGCCTCAGTCATCCTCTCGGCGACATTGCCGATCGTGGGATCGACCGAGAACACAGTCGGGCGTCTGTTCAAGGCGAGCAACGGCAGCATCGAGATCCTCTTCAAGAAACTGCCCAGCGCCCCCTCCGGTATCACGATTACCGTCAAGCGCCTCAAACTCAGCGCCCACGCGGTCATCGGCAGGCAGTCGCTCATCACCAATCCGTCGTCGTGTAACCAGGGCCATTGGACGGGCAGCTTTACGCTGACATTCTCCAGCGGCACAGTCTCGAAGCCCACCTCGATTCCCTGCACCAAGTAGCCGACTCCAAAGGCGCGCTCAGCCCCGCACTGGAAGCGGTGAGCGATGCGGTGCTGGCGGTCGCCTCGCAACGCTCGGTGGACCAGGTGCTCCAGCAGCTTGTGCACTCGGCTCGCGAGCTTGTGGGCGCACGATTCACGGCGTTGGGAGTGCCGGACGGTGAGGGAGGGTTTCGCAGCTTCATCGTCTCGGGGATGAGCGATGAGCTGATCGCCGCGATGGGCCCGCTCCCGCGGACCCACGGAATGCTCGGCGCGATGCTCGAGACCGCCGAGCCCTTCCGCACCGACGACATTCACCGCGACCCGCGCTTCCGGGGATGGTGGCCAAGTCAGCACCCGGACATGCGCTCTTTTCTAGGCGTGCCGATCGTCTCCCGGGACGAGGTGATCGGAGCCTTCTACCTCACCGAGAAGCGCGAGGCCCAAGCCTTCGATGCGTCCGACCAAGCGCTCATCGAGCTGCTCGCGGCGCACGCGGCGATCGCGATCACCAACGCGCGCCTTTACGAGCGCACCCGGGAGCTGTCGACCGTCTCGGAGCGCAACCGCCTGGCACTCGAGTTACACGACGTGGTGAGCCAGAAGCTGTTCAGCCTCATCCTCACCGCCGAGGCGGCGGCGACCGTGCTCGCGCGCGACCCGATTGACGAAGGGGCGGCGAGGACTCAAGTGGGGCGCGTGGGCGAGCTGGCGCGCGAGGCGCTGGACGAACTGAGGTCCTTGATCCTGGGGCTCCGGCCTCCAGAGCTCGCCCGTGACGGTCTTGTCGGGGTTCTGCGCAAGGAGGTCGCCGTGCTCACGAGGCTCCACGGTGTGCCCATCGAGCTAGATACGAGCGGCGACCACCAGCCGGCAGCCGACGCGCAGCGCGAGTCAATGATCCTGCGGATCGCCGACGAGGCCATCCACAACGCGCTTCGCCACTCGGGAGCCAGCCGGATCGTGGTGCGGCTGAGTGGGGGGGAGCGATCGATGGTGGTCGAGGTCTCAGACGACGGAGCCGGGTTTGACCCGGGCGAGGCCCGGCTGCGCTCGCGGCACTTGGGGCTCACGTCGATGGAGGAGCGAGCCCGCGAGCTCGGCGGCCGCCTGGAGATCACCTCGGCTCCTGGGACGGGAACGACCGTGCGGCTGGAGCTTGATGGGTGACAGCGCCGACACAATCCGCGTGATGCTCGCCGACGACCACTCGGTCGTGCGCGAGGGGCTGCGCGTGTTCTTAGAGCTCCAGGAGGGCATCGAGGTGGTGGGCGAGGCGGCCGACGGCGAGGAGGCCCTCGCCGTGGCGCAGCGGCTGCGACCCGACGTGATCCTGATGGACTTGGTCATGCCGCGGCTGGACGGGGTCGCGGCGATGCGCGAGCTACGCCGGCTACTCCCCGACACTCGCGTGATCGCCCTGACGAGCTTCCTTGATGACGAACGGCTGCTACCGGCGATCGAGGCGGGGGCGGCAGGCTACCTCCTCAAAGACGTCGAACCCTCAGAGCTGGCGCGCGCGGTGCGGGTGGCGAAGGCCGGCGAAGCGATGCTCGATCCGGCCGCGGCGGCGCGCCTGGTCGATGCCGTCGCGTACGGGGCGACGCCGGCACCCGCCGCTCGGGATCGCCTCACCCGCCGCGAGCAGGAGGTGCTCGAGCTGCTCGCGGCCGGCCGCTCCAACAAGCGCATCGCATTCGAGCTCGGCATCTCGGAAAAGACCGTCAAGGCTCACGTCGGCCGGGTGCTCGCGAAGCTGGGGGTAAGCGACCGCACCGAGGCCGCGGTGCTCGCGGTGAGCGAAGGACTCGTGGGCACGCGGTCCTAAGACCAATTGCGTCTGGAAGGTAGGACCGCTCCGGGTCTACCTTGGTGTCATGCCGCTGGCAGTCATCACCGGTGCCTCGAGGGGGCTAGGGCTCGCCCTCGCCCGCGCGCTGGCACGCGAAGGCTTCGCGCTCGTGATCGACGCGCGCGGCGCCGAGGATCTGCGCCGTGCGGCGGATGAGCTCTCCTCCCTAACGGCGGTCGCCGCGATCGCCGGCGACGTCACAGACCCGGCCCACCGCGCCGTCCTGATCGCCTCGGCTTCGGAGCGGATCGACGTGCTCGTAAACAACGCCAGCGTGCTCGGCCCAAGTCCGCAGCCGGCGCTGGCGGACTACCCGCTCGGCGAGCTCGGCCGGGTGTTCGACGTCAACGTCTTCGCCCCGCTCGCGCTTACGCAGCTCGCGCTGCCCCGTATGGCCGACGGCGGGCGGATCCTCAACATCACCTCGGACGCCGCCGCGGAGCCGTACACGGGATGGGGCGGATACGGGTCCTCCAAGGCCGCGCTCGAGCAGGTCTCCGCGATTCTCGCCGCCGAGCACCCGTCGCTCAGGGTGTACGCGGTCGACCCCGGCGACATGCGTACGCGGATGCACCAGGAGGCCTTCCCGGGCGAGGACATATCGGACCGCCCGCCGCCGGAGGAGAGCGTCCCGGGCCTGCTCGAGTTGATCCTCGGTGAGGTGCCGAGCGGCCGCTACCAGGCGCGCGAGCTCGGTCTGGTACGGCGATGAGCGGTCTGGTACGGCGATGAGCGCCCTGGCCGCCGAGGCACGCGAGCCCGCTGAGAGCCGCGGCCTCGCCCGCGATGGTGTACGGCTGCTCGTTGCGCGCAGGGCGGACCGGACCACCGAGCACCGGCGCTTCTTTGACCTCCCCGACCTTCTGGAGCCGGGCGACCTGCTCGTGGTCAACGCGTCGTCGACGCTGCCGGCCGCGGTGGTCGCGGCGCGCGGCGACGTGAGGGTCCATTTCTCCACCCGTGTGCCAGGCCTGGACGACTCCTGGCGGGTGGTGGAGCTGCGCAGCCCCGACGGCTCCACGCCGCTCAAGGCGCGGACGGGTCAGAGGATCGCACTGCCGGGCGGCGCCGAGCTCGAGCTCGCTGCGCAGTACCTGGCCGGCGGGCGGCTGGTGGTCGCGCGCCTGCACGGAGCACATGCCATCGAGGCCTTCCTCGAGCACCACGGCGAACCGATCCGCTACGGCTACGTGCGGGGCGCGTTCCCGCTCGAGGCCTACCAGAACGTGTATGCGCGCAGCCCGGGCAGCTCGGAGATGCCGAGCGCCGGGCGTCCCTTCACCGCCCAACTGATGAGGCGCCTGGTCGCGAAGGGTGTCGAGGTCGCCCCGCTCACCCTGCACGCCGGCGTCTCTTCGCCCGAGGGCCACGAGCCGCCGTTCCCGGAGGAATTCGAGGTCCCGGAGACGACAGCGGCGCTCGTGAACGCTGCCCGGCGGGTGATCGCCGTGGGGACAACAGTGGTCCGGGCGCTCGAAACCCAGGCCCGGCCCGACGGGGGGGTCATCGCCGGCGCCGGGTGGACCAAGCTGGTCATAACGCCAGAGCGCGGATTGCGCGCGGTGGACGGTCTCATCACCGGCTGGCACGAGCCCGAGTCATCCCACCTGAAGCTGCTGCAGGCCGTCGCCGGCGGCTCGCTGCTCGAGCGCTCGTACGAGGCGGCGCTCACCCATGGCTACCTGTGGCACGAGTTCGGCGACTCGTACCTGGTGCTCCCATAAAAAAGATCGGGCGCGCGCATGCGCGCGCCCGCCGGCCGGAACATGTTCCGGCCGGGCCGCCGGCACATGTGCCGGCGGCTAACTACTTATTGACTCGACCCGCTTGGCCAGCTCCTTGGGCCGCGGGTTGAGCAGGATCGCTCGCGCCGCGCGCTCAATCGGCACGCGTGCCAGCCTAGGGACCGAACCCGGGTCGACCGAAAGGCCGTAGGTAACGCGCGTGCGCCCATCGCCAAGGGGCTCGAGCTGCCAGTATCCCTCCAGCGACCTGAGGTCACCATCCTCGGTCTGCCGCCATGACAACCGGGTGGGCGCGTCATAGCTGAACCGGACCCGGCTCTTGATCTTGCGCACCTTCGCGTCGCTGGTGGTCTCGCACACGAGGGCACGGCCATCTCCATCGCGCTCGACCACGTCCATGCTTTCGAGACCGCCCTGCCATTCGGGGGCGCTCGGGACGTCCTCGACCAGCGCCCAGCATCGCTGCAGCGGCGCGTCGACATCGGCTGTGGCGGAACCGCTGATGACCGTCACGGGGCGAGATCGTAGCGACGAGACCCGCGCCTTACGCCGGATCTGCCGCGCCCCAGATCCCCGGTCCACGGCGGTGCTCGTAGATCAGCGAGGTCTCGGCGTGGGCCACAGCGGGATGAGTCACCAGGTGGTCGACCACGAATCCCCTGAGGTCCTGCGGGTCCGCGGCGGCCACCCACACCAGGTAGTCGGTGACCCCGGTGAGGTGAAAGACCATCAGGACCCCCGGCAGGTCGCTGACGGCGCTCGTGAACGCGTCGATCTG
>DASYAP010000122.1:0-6860 GCA_036501265.1 Solirubrobacteraceae bacterium
GCGGCGGCATTCGGTCGGCGTTTCAAGCGGCGATCGACGCGGTCAGGAGCGTCTCGTGATCGCGTTCGCGAGTGTGAGGGCAGACATCGCCAACTACGTGAGCGCCGTCTTCTACGTCTACATCATCCTGATCTTTCTCTACGTCCTTTTGAACTTGCTCTTCTCGACAGGCGTCCATCCGCCATACGCCCGCTGGTCAGATTCGGTTCTCAAGTTTTTGCGCGACGTCTCGGAGCCGTACCTGCGCATCTTCAGGCGCTTCATCCCAAACGTAGGCATGTTCGACTTCAGCCCGATGATTGGGATCATCATCCTGTGGTTGCTGCGCACGGTGGTCGTGAGCGCGATCGCGGGGTGATCGTGACGGCCGTGCAGCAGGGTCCCGAGCGCGAGCGCGTCCGCCGCACCGCCCTTTTGCGCGCCGTCGCATTGGGCGCGGCCGTCGTTGGGCTGGACCAGCTCACGAAGAACACCGTCGCCGCCGGGGTTGCGCCGGGTCACGAGCAGAGTCTGCTGCCAGGGGTCCATCTCGTGCACGTGCACAACACGGGCGTAGCGTTCGGCGTGCTCTCCGGGGGAGGGGCGATCGTGCTGGTGTGCACCCTGCTCGCGCTGGCGGCGCTGATCGCGTACTTCGTCCTACATCCCGGCCGCCGGGGTCTATGGGTGCCAACGGGGCTGCTCCTGGGCGGTGCCATCGGCAACCTGATCGACCGCATCATGCACGGGTCGGTCACCGACTTCATAAAGCTGCCGCACTGGCCGGCATTCAACGTCGCGGACATGGCGATCACCTTCGGCGTCATCGCCCTGGTGTTCGTGCTCGAGCGAGGGCATGGGCGCAATAGGTGAGGTGGCCGTCGATGCGGGGGCGTCCACCTCCAGCGCGCGACCGATCCGGCTGACCGTCCCCGAGCAGGCGGCGGGAATTCGGCTCGACCGGTTCCTGGCAGAGCCCCTCGGCTCGAGGGCCCAAGCGCAGGGCCTGATCGACGCGGGCCTGGTCAGGGTGGACGGGCGGATAGCGCGCAAACGGCACCCGGTCCGCCCGGGCGAAGCCATCGAGGTCCGGCAGCGCAAGCGCGCCGCTGCGGTGGATGACGCGCCGGCGGCGGCGTTCGCGATCGCCTACGAGGATGAGAGCCTTCTGGTGGTCGACAAGCCCGCGGGTGTGGTGGTGCATCCAGCGCGCGGCAACCGGACGGGGACGCTCGCGCAGGCGCTCGCGGGGGTCGCCGCCGGCGGGGAGGAGGGATGGCGCGCGGGGATTGTCCACCGGCTCGACCGCAATACATCGGGTCTGCTTGTAGTCGCAAAGGACGATGCTGTCCACCGCGCGCTCAAACAACTGCTCCAGGCGCGGCTGCTTGCGCGGGAGTACGTCACCCTGGTCGAGGGGCGCATGGATGCCCGCACTGGAACGATCGACGCGGCCATCGGACGCAGCCGTCGCGACCGTGTGCTGATGTCGATCGAGTCCGAGGTGGCCCGAGAGGCCCGCACCCACTTCGCGGTGCAGCGGCTGCTGGCGCGGACCACGCTCCTGCGCGTGACGCTTGAGACCGGGCGCACGCATCAGATCCGGGTCCACATGCAGGCGATCGGCCATCCAGTGTGCGGGGATGTGAACTACGGTGGCCGCCGCATGTACGGGCTCGAGCGCCAGTTCTTGCACGCCGCACGCCTGCGGTTCCCGCACCCTGTGACCGGCGAAGAGGTCGACGTCTCATCGCCGCTGCCCGAAGACCTCGTGGCGGCCCTGCGCCTCGCCGAGAGCTCTGGCTGAGTCGCCGGGGCTCCCTGGAGCGTCTATTGCCTTAGGAGCCGGCGTCTCGACAGCCGGCGATCCTCGCCCTCCGTCAATTAACACCCCCATTCACGGCCAAAGCCCCCATCACGGCCGCGGGACTATAGCAAGAGGCGAAGCGACCGACCCCGGGGATACGCGCGCGAAATCGGTCTCCAAATACCCAAACCGGTCCCGAATACCGACGGGGCGGCCCGTCCACAGCCGCCCCGTTGGCCCTACTGTGCGAACCGAGCCACCGGAGGTAGGGGAAGGGAGGTTCGGCTCGCGGGCGGCCGCCACCTGAAAGTAGGGGAAGGCAGCGGTCCGCTATGGAAAACGTAGCGCATCGCGGAATCTTTCGGAAACTTTCGTAGACTGGACAAGAAATTCGACCCCAATCGCGCGGAGTCACGCCCTGCCTCGAGCGCTCGCGAAGTCTGAGCTCAGAGGTCCGTGACCACCGCCGACTGGGCTTAGCATCCACAAGACAGAGCAAAGGGAGCAAAGACGTGGCTGAGCTCGGCATCAAGGAGTTGCTGCAGGCCGGAGTCCACTTCGGTCACCAGACACGCCGTTGGAACCCGAAGATGCGGCGCTTCATCTTCGGTGAGCGCGACGGCATCTACATCATCGATCTGCTGCAGACCGAGGCGCTGCTCGAGGAGGCGCGCAGGTTTGCCGCCGACCTCGCCGCCCGGGGCGGCACGTTGCTTTTCGTCGGCACCAAGAAGCAGGCGCGCGACGCGATCCAGGAGGTTGCGGAGGCGGCCGAGATGCCGTACGTAAACCACCGCTGGCTGGGCGGGCTTTTGACCAACTGGGGCACCCTCTCGCAGCGGATCGCTCGGTTGCACGACCTCGAGCGCTATGAGTCCGAGGGACAGCTCCAACTGCTTCCCACGCGCGAGCGGATGGCCATGCAGGCCGACCTCGAAAAGCTGCGCGCGAACCTCGGCGGGGTCAAGGGGATGCAGCGCGTCCCCGATGCGGTGTTCGTGATCGACTTGAAGACCGAGGCGATCGCGGTCCGAGAGGCCCAACGACTCAGGCTCCCCATCATCGGCCTGGTGGACACCAACTGCGACCCGGACGGAATCGATTACGTGATCCCCGGCAACGACGACGCGATTCGGTCGTGCTCGGCGATCACCAAGGCAGTCGGAGACGTGGTCGCTCAAGGGCACCGGCGCTTCCGTGCCGAGGAGGAGCGGGCTCGGCGCGAGGCCGAGGAGCAGGAGCGCCGGGAGGCCGAGGAGCGGGCACGGCGCGAGGCCGAGGAGCAGGCTCGGCGCGAGGCCGAGGAGGCCAGGCGCGAGGCCGAGGCGGTTGCGGCCGCCGAGCAGGCGGAAAGGGCGTCCGAAACCTCGGCCGGGACCCCCTCCTCGTCGGCCCCAGCGCCTTCCGAACCCGCGCCCGAATCCACTCGCGTCCGATCGGGCTCGGACCTGGATTCGGCCTCGGAAGGCGGTGGTTCGGGAGGGGACGAGGTCCCGTCCGTAGCGGATGCGCCAGTGGAGGTGCCCCCCGCCTCCGCGCCGCAGCCGCCCACTGAAGGTGAGCAGGCGCCCGCCGAGGCGGCCCCGGAGTCCCAATGACCGAGGTCACTGCAGCGGAGGTCAAGGTCCTGCGGGACCGCACCGGAGCGGGAGTGCTCGCCTGTCGCGAAGCCCTGACGGAGGCAGGCGGCGACGTGGATCAGGCGGTCGAGATTCTGAGGGCGCGAGGCCAGGCCCAGGCAGCCCGGAGGTCTGGCGAGGAAGCGCGCGAAGGCGTGGTCCAGACCTATATTCACCCTCCGGGCAAGATCGGCGCGATGGTCGAGGTCGACTGTCAGACCGACTTCGTCGCGCGCAACGAGAAGTTCGTGGAGTTCGCTCGCGAGCTCGCCATGCACGTCGCGGCGCGGGCGCCAATGGCAGTTTCGGACGAGGAAGTCCCGAGCGAGGATCGGGAGCGCGAGGTCCGGATCGCGACCGAACAGGCGGCGGGGCGTCCCGAGAACGTGCGCGAACGGATCGTGACCGGGAAGATCGATAAATGGCTCGACGACGTCGTGCTCCTGCGCCAGCAGCACGTCAGAGAGGACAAGCACGGAGGCAAGACGATCGAGGAGCTGCGCGCCGAGCTCGCCGCCGAGACCCGCGAGAACATCGTGGTGCGGCGATTCGCGCGCTTTGCGGTCGGCGCCTGAGGCTCACACCGCGGTGGAGCAGACGCTCACAGAGCCAACTTCAGAGGCACGGCCCGTCTACCGGCGGGTGTTGCTCAAGCTCTCGGGGGAGGCCCTGATGGGCGATCGCGAGTACGGCACCGATCCTGAGCGCGTGCACGAGATCGCCGCGGAGGTCGCAGCCGTTCACGGCGAGGGCGTGGAGGTGGCAGTGGTCGTCGGGGGCGGCAACATCTACCGCGGCCTCGCCGCCGCCGCGAAGGGCATGGACCGCGCCACGGGCGACTACATGGGCATGCTCGCCACGGTGCTCAACGCGCTCGCGCTGCAGGACGGGCTCGAGAAGCTTCATGTGGCCACGCGCGTGCAGTCCGCGATCACGATCTCCGAGGTCGCCGAGCCGTACATTCGCCGTCGCGCGATCAGGCATCTCGAGAAGCGGCGGATCGTGATCTTTGCCGCCGGCACCGGCAACCCCTTCTTCACGACCGACACAGCCGCGGCGCTCAGGGCGGCGGAGCTCCACGCCGAGGTGGTGCTGATGGCGAAGAACGGCGTGGAGGGCGTCTACAGCGCCGATCCGGCGCTCGACGAGGGCGCCGAGTTCATCCCTGAGATCACCCACAGGGAGGCGCTGACTCGCGGCCTGGAGGTCATGGATGCGACCGCGTTTGCCCTCTGCATGGAAAACAAGCTACCGATCGTCGTGTTCAACATGACGGGCGGGCGGAACATCGGCAAGATAGTGTCGGGTGAACGCGTGGGCACACTGGTTCGAAGCTAGGAGCGGGAGCCACCATGAACGAGATGATCGACGAGCTGATCGCGGACGGGCGCGAGCGGATGGGTAAATCCGTCGAGTCGGTCCGCCATGAATTCGGGTCTGTGCGCACCGGTCGCGCGAGCCCCGTTCTGCTCGACCGCATCGTGGTCGATTACTACGGAACGCAGACGCCTCTCAAGCAGCTGGCCACGATCACCGCGCCCGAGGCGCGGCTGCTCGCGATCCAGCCGTACGACAAGACCTCGATCAAGTCCATCGAGCGCGCGATCCTGGAGTCCGATATCGGCCTCACGCCCTCCAACGACGGCAATCTCATCCGCCTCGGTGTTCCCGAGCTGACCGAGGAGCGTCGCCGGCAGCTGGTGCGCGTGGTGCGCCACATCGCCGAGGAGGGCCGTGTGGCCATCCGCAACGTCCGTCGCGACGTGATGCACGACCTCAGAGAGCTCAAGGAAGCGGGGGAGGCCGGGTCAGACGACGAGCACCGCGCCGAGGTCGAGCTGCAAAAGGTCACCGACGCGCGCATCGCCGAGCTGGACGAGCTGCTCGGACACAAGGAAGCAGAGATCCTGGAGGTCTGATGGGCCGGGGCGCGCAGGAGTCGCGGGAGGGCTCGCGGCTCGCCCGTGCGCCCGAGCCGGAAAACTCCGCTTCGCGCTCGGCCGGGATGCCCGAGCGCAATGGGGAATCCGGGCACGGCCCCCGCTATGTGGCGATTATCACCGACGGCAACGGCCGGTGGGCGGCGCACCGGAGGCTTCCCGTACTCGCCGGACACGAGGCGGGCGCCGACGTCGTCAAGGCGCGGCTGCGCGACGCCGTCGACCTCGGGATTCTGGAGTTGACGGTGTACTCGTTCTCGACCGAGAACTGGTCGCGACCGCCGGCGGAGGTCACCGGCCTCATGGCGATGATGGGCCGGCGGATCGAGGCCGAGACCCCGGAGCTTCACGACGAAGGGGTGCGGATGAGGTTCATCGGGCGGCGCAGCGACCCCGTTCCGACAGAGCTGGTGCAGCGGATGGAATGGGCCGAGAAGCTCACCGCGGGCAACAGCCGCATCACACTGTTCGTGGCGTTCAACTACGGCGGCCGCGCGGAGATCCTGGACGCAGCGCGGTCGTTCAGCGGCCAGACCGAGGAAGAATTTCGCAGCCACCTTTACGCGCCCGAGATGCACGATCCAGACCTGATCATCCGTACCAGCGGCGAGCGTCGTAGCTCGAACTTCCTGCTGTGGCAGGGCCACTACTCCGAGCTGGTCTTTCGCGACGAGCTGTGGCCCGATTTCTCCCGTGATGTCTTCGAGCAGAGCCTGAACGAGTTCGCCGCGCGCAGGCGGCGGTTCGGGGGCCGCTGAGATGCCATCTTCCAGGCGGCCGCCGCCCAGCGAGGGCAGGCGGTCGCGCGGAGAGGAGCGCGTGGCCGCGGGCAGCACGCCCGGGCGTCGTCGGCGACCTGCACCGGACAAGAGGGGCGGACGGCGGCGGACGGACCAGCGGGCTGGAGCGCGACCCCCGACGAAGCGACGGCGGCGTTCCGATCTCGGCGCCCGCATCCTGATTGCGATACCAGCGGCGGTGTTGGTGGTCGCGCTGATCGACGTCGATCATCTCGCGTGGACGATCTTTTTGATCGTGCTCGGAGTGATCTGCCTGCACGAGCTCTATCGGATGCTCGACGCCTGGAAGCCCGTTCCGCTGGTCGGGTTCGGCGCGGTTGTGGGCATGGTGCTCGCCGCACGCTATGGGAGCGAGCGTGTGGTGCTCGAGGTGGGGGTGGCGGTGATTCCGGCCTTATTCGTGGTCCTGCTGGCACGCGGGCAACGCGAGCGCGTCACGCTCTCCGTCGCCAGCACCCTTTTGGGAGTTTGGTGGATCGGCTTCGCGGTGGCTCATGCGGAGCTGCTGCGCCGGCTTCCCCACGGTGCAGCGATCCTGATCGACGTGCTGGCCGCGACATTCCTCGCCGACACAGCTGCCTATCTCGGCGGGCGGCTATTTGGCCGCCGAGCGCTCGCGCCCAGGATCTCTCCGGGCAAGACCGTCGAAGGCCTTTTCTGGGGTTCGGTCGTGGCGATCCTGACCCTCGTCTGCGCGGGGCTCCTGCAGAACACC
>DASYAP010000123.1:0-3511 GCA_036501265.1 Solirubrobacteraceae bacterium
CGAGCACCTTCTTCGCAAACGCGACCTCATCTGGGTCGGGACTGAAGACGCGCTTGGCGATCTCGATCTGGACCGGGTGCAACGACCACGCCCCGACGCACCCGAGCAGGAACGCCGCGCGGAATTGGGTCTCGCACCCGCGCACGTCCCTGATGTCGCCGTACGGGCCGTAGAAGGGGAGGATGCCCGCGGAGGTGCAAGCGTCGACCATGCGCGCGATCGAGTAGTGCCAGGGGTCCTGCTGGGCAGTTGGCCGAGGCGCCTCGGGGTCGTCGGGGTCTGGGTCCTCGATCACGCGGTAACCGGGGTGCCCACCGCCGACGCGCGTCGTCTTCATCCGCCGCGAGGCGGCCAGATCAGCTGGGCCAAAGCTCATCCCCTGCATCCGCGGGCTGGCTGTCGCGATCTGCTCGAGGTTGACCACTCCGAGCCCGGTCTCCAGGATCGCGTGCACCAGCAGTGGCCGCTCGAGTCCCGCCTTAGCCTCGAGCTGGGCGAGCAGCCGGTCGACGTAGTGGATGTCCCAGGGCCCCTCGACCTTGGGAATCATCACCACCTCGATCCGGTCCCCGACCTCGGTGACGAGCGTCGTGAGATCGTCGAGCACCCACGGCGACTCGAGGCTGTTGACGCGGGTCCACAGCGCGGCATCCCCAAAATCGACCTCCCTCGCGGCGCGCACCAGCCCCTCCCGGGCGGCCAGCTTCTTGTCGACGGGCACGGCGTCCTCCAGGTTGCCCAGCAAGATGTCGGCCTTGGCGGCCAGATCGCCTAGCTTCCCCGCCATCTTCTCGTTGGATGGGTCGAAGAAGTGGATCATGCGCGAAGGCTTCAGGGGGATCTCGAGCAGCGGTGTGGGCGCGCCAATCGCCAGTGGCTTGCCGAAGTCGCGGGGGTTTCTCATGGCCTGAAAATTAGATGTTCAGGCGCGCACATGTGCGCGCCAGCCGGCCGGAACATGTTCCGGCCGGGCCGGCGGCGCATGCGCCGCCGGCACCAAAGATGACATTCTCCAGCGCATGACCACGATGAACCTCGACACAGAACAGGCCGCTCGCGAATCCTCCGGAGCCCATCCCTACGGCCGCTACCTGGAGGAATTCGAGGTGGGAGCGACCTACAAGCACTGGCCGGCCAAGACCGTCACCGAGGCGGACGATCACCTGTTTTGCCTCTTGACCATGAACCACCATCCGCTGCACATAAACGACGTCTACGCGGCGGCCTCCCAGCAGGGAAAGAACGTCGTGGTCGGGCCGCTGGTCTATTCGCTGGCACTGGGAATGAGCGTCTCAGACGTTTCCGGCAAGGCGATCGCGAATCTGTCGACCGAGGAGCTCAGCCACCCCGCACCGCTCTTTCACGGCGACACGCTGTTCGTGGAATCGGAGGTGCTCGAGGTCAGGCCCTCGCGTTCCAAGCCAGACCGGGGAACGGTCAAGGTGCACACCCGTGCCTACAACCAGGACGGCGTCTTGGTGGCAGAGTTCAAGCGCATGGTGCTGGTGCCGCGGAAGCACCCCGGAGAGCCCTTGCCGAGCGCCGAAGCGGGCGTCGAGTAGCTGCTCGGCCGCCGGACTGCGGCGAAACCGCGATGTCTGCGCGCATACCCCTTCGCTTGGTCGGTCTCCCGAGTCCTCGGATAATGGATCCATGCTCCTAGAGCGAGAAGGCACGAGCGCGGACAACGCTGCCATTGCCCAGGTCCGCCAGGCGCAGCGACCGGGGAGGGAGGAGTTCCGGCAAAAACTGCGCTCCCGGCGCGTCCGTCGGGCGGAGGTTGCCCTCGTGTCGAGCTACCTGCGCGCGCTGCGCCGCCCGGGTGAGGTGCCGCTTACGTCGCCTCGCCCGGAGATGCCAAACTAGGGTGACGTCCACGGTCAGCGGCACGCCGCAAAGGGTCTAGAAAACGTGTCCGTCTTCTCGGCTGTCTCGGTGCTCGACCGTGACCCTGACCTCGGAGAGGACCTCCAGCCCGAGGAGTTCGCACTCGCTCGCCAGCAGGCCGTCGCCCGCGTCGTGCGATACCCCAAGGGCCCCTGGTCGACCGAGCAGAGCGCCTTCAACCCTGCGGGCGCGCTCGGCTTGCTCATCACCGAGGGGCTGCTGGTGCGCAAAGTGACAGTCGGGGATCGCACCTGTGCGGAGCTGCTTGGGCCAGGAGACGTGACCCAGCCGTGGCTTCGCACGGGTCGCGACTCCTCCATCGGCACCGAGGTCAACTGGCAGGTCGCCCAGCCGCTGGCGATGGCGCTGCTCGATCGCGGGTTCTTGGGACGCGTGGCCCGCTGGCCCGAACTCCCGGCGGCCGTGGCCCGTCGGCTTATGCTCAGGGTCCACTGGCTGTCGTTTCACCTGGCCGTCTGCCACATGCGTAGGGTGGACGACCGATTGGTGATGGTGCTCTGGCACTTCGCCGACCGCTGGGGGCGGGTCACCCCTTTGGGAATCGAGATCGACATCCCCCTGACTCACCGCCTGCTGGCGCTCGTGGTCGGGGCCCGTCGTCCCTCGGTCACGTCCTCGGTACGCGAGCTCACCCAGACCGGCCGGATCGAGCCTCGGACCGGTTCGCGCTGGCTACTGCACGGCGACCCGCCCGCCGAGTTGCGCGAGCTCCACGAGCATGCGGCCGACCACGAACGACCGCTGCCGCTCGAGCTCGCGCGGGCCGCCAGCCCGACCTGCCTACCCCGAAACGCTCCAGACAGCTAGGCTAGAAAACCAGTTTGAGGTCAGGAAGGAGCACCGAACGCATGGCCGATACCGCAGCGACCCGCGAGCCCACCACCAGCCACAAACGGCTTCTCAGGTGGGTCGAAGAGGTGGCGGCAATGACCCAGCCGGACGATGTTCACTGGTGCGAGGGCTCAGCCGAGGAGTACGACTGGCTAGCGGGTACGCTGATCGAGGCGGGCACGTTCGAGAAGCTCTCCGAGACCAAGCGGCCGAACTCCTATTTGGCGCGCTCGGACCCGGCCGACGTAGCCCGAGTGGAGGGCCGGACCTTCATCTGCTCGCAGCGCGAGGGCGACGCCGGTCCCACCAACAACTGGTGTGACCCCGAAGAGATGCGGGCCACGCTGCGGGGGCTGTTCGAGGGCTCGATGCGGGGTCGCACGATGTACGTGGTGCCGTTCTCGATGGGGCCGCTGGGCTCGCCGATCTCCCACATCGGCGTGGAGATCACCGATTCGGCCTACGTCGCCGCCTCCATGCGCATCATGGCGCGCATGGGCCAGCCGGCGCTCGACGCCCTCGGCGACGACGGCGAATTCGTGCCCTGCCTGCACTCGGTCGGCAAGCCGCTGTTGAACTCAGAGCCGGACGTGCCATGGCCGTGCAACCCCGAGAACAAGTACATCGTCCACTTTCCTGAGACGCGCGAGATCTGGTCCTACGGCTCGGGCTACGGCGGTAACGCCCTTTTGGGCAAGAAGTGTTTCGCGCTGCGCATCGCCTCGGCGATGGCCCGCGACGAGGGTTGGCTGGCCGAGCACATGCTGATTCT
>DASYAP010000124.1:0-25260 GCA_036501265.1 Solirubrobacteraceae bacterium
CAGCAAGGGCGCGATCGTCGTGGACCAGGTGATGAGGACGTCGCTGGAGCGGGTGTGGGCGTGCGGCGACATCACGACCTTCGAGGGCAAGCTCAAGCTCATCGCAACGGGGTTCGCCGAGTCAGCGGTTGCCGTGGCCCAGGCGGTCCACGAGATCCGTCCCGAGACCAAGATCCAGCCCAAGTACTCCACCAACACAGGCGTCCCCGGGGCCGTTGCCGGCCAGCCGTGACGTCGGGCCGTCACCCTTGACGTGACCGCCGAGCAGGCAGTCTGGGGCGATCCCCCGCACAGGGGTGATTTGAAGGCCGTCGTCGCCCACCTCCGCGAGGCCGACCAGGTACTGCGGACGGTGATCGACGAAGTCGGCCCGGACGGCTTGCACGACCGAGCGGGACGGCCCGCGGACCACTACGGAGCGCTCGTCCGCTCGATCGTCGGCCAGCAGCTCTCGACCAAGGCCGCCCTTTCGATCTTCAATCGCCTCACCGACCGCTTCGGAGGGCGCACGCCGACGCCAAAAGAGGTATTGGCCGATGATCCCGAGGAGCTACGCGCCGCCGCCGGACTCTCGCGCGCCAAGGTTTCGTTCCTGCGCTCGCTGGCCGAGCACGTCCTGGACGGCTCGCTGGAGCTCGAGCGTCTGAACGAGCTGCCCGATGAGGAGGTGATCGCAGAACTGGTCGCGGTCCGTGGACTGGGCTTGTGGAGCGCGCACATGTTCTTGATGTTCCACCTCCGGCGACCCGACGTGCTGCCGGTGGGAGACCTGGGGATCCGCCGGGCGATCAAGGAGCTCTACGGTCTCGATGCCCTCCCTTCCCCGGTGGAGATGGAGCCGATCGCCGAGCCGTGGCGCCCACACCGGACGATCGCCTGCCGCTTTTTGTGGCGGTCGCTCGACGCGACGCCAGCTTAGTGGCCTCCACTTAGGATGGCTCTCGGCTCAACGCCCGCTTCAAATCGGCCGGAGGTACGGGTCGGGCCCGTACACGTGACCTTCCTGTTCACCGACATCGAGGGGTCGACGCAACTCGCTCGACGCCTGGGACAGGACGGGTGGATCGAGGTCATGACCGACCACCATCGGATCATTCGCCACGCGATCACCGCTGAAGGCGGGAGCGTCGACCACACCGACGGGGACGCATTCGTGGCCGTATTCACCGAAGCCGCCGCCGCGGTGAGGGCGGCAGTGAAAGCCCAGCGGGCCATTGAAGAGCATGCCTGGCCGCAGCGCGCAGGAAAGGTGCGGGTGCGCATGGGGCTACACACGGGTACCGTCCTTGCGCACACCACGGGCTACGTGGGGCTCGATGCGCACCTCGCGGCCAGGGTCGCGTCTGCCGCCAACGGGGGCCAGATCCTGATCACCTCCGCCACGCTTCACGACGCTCGCGGGGGGATCGCCGTGCGCGACCTCGGCGCGCACCGGCTCAAGGACTTTCCCGAGCCCGAGCGCCTCTACCACGTGATGGTTGAGACGGTTGACGAACGCCCCGTGCCGGCACCGCGGACCGCGAGCGTCCGGCCGACCAACCTACCGCCGCAGACGCGCGCGCTGATCGGACGCGAGCGCGAGCGCACCCTGCTGCGCGAGCTGTTGGTGGGCGATGCCGGACAGGTGGTGACGCTCACCGGGATCGGCGGCAGCGGCAAGACGCGGCTGGCTGTCGCGGTCGCGCGTGACCTACTTGAAGATTTTCCGGGGGGCGTGTTCCTGGTCCGGCTCGCCGGCGTCAGCGACCAGGACTCGATCGTCCCGATGATCGCCGAAGCGCTCGGCGTCACCGGCCACGCGGACGTCGCGCTGCGCCAGCTCGTCGCACGGCGCCTCGGCGACCAGCGCACCCTCCTGATCCTCGACAACTTCGAGCAGCTCATCGATGGTGCCACGATCATCGCCGCCCTGTCCGAGAACGCGCCCGGCCTGCGCATCCTCGTGACGAGCCAGGTCCCGCTGCGCATCGCGGCTGAGCGGGCGGTTGCGCTCGAGCCGCTTGCTCGCAACGACGCCGTCATGCTCTTTGTCGAGCGCGCTCGGGCGCTGTTGCCGGATTTCGCGCCCGACGAGGACGACCACGCTGCGATCGAGGCGATCTGCGCGCGGCTTGATTTCATGCCCCTGGCAATCGAGCTTGCGGCAGCGCGGGTCGGTGTGTTCGCGCCACGTGAACTCGAGCGCCGGCTCAAGCGGCCGTTGACCGTGCTCACGCACGGAGAGCGCGATGCGCCAGAACGCCAGCGCAGCCTGCGAGCCACGATCGAGTGGACCTATTCCCTGCTCGATTCCGGGTCTCGCGACCTCTACGCCCGTCTGGGCGCGTGCGTAGGGGCAGTCCCGCTCGAGGCTGTGGAAGCGCTCGCGGGCGGGAGCGGCTCATCAACCGCCGCACTCGACCGGCTCGAGCAATTGCTCGAGTTCTCGTTTGTGCGTCGCCGGGAGGATCGGCGGCTGGGGCTGCGATTCCTCGTGCCTCAAGCGCTTAGGGACTACGCGCTCGAGCGGCTGATGGCGGCCATGGAGGAGGACGGCGTCCGGCGGCTGCACGCCGAGTACGTGACGAAGGTCGCGCAGGACGTGAGGCTATGGAAATGGGGGACAACCCTTCGGCAACGGACCGCGCTTCTGGCCGTTGCCGACGAGATCAGGACCGCGGTGGCATGGGCGCGAAGCAACGACCCCGAGCTCCACGTGCGGATGTGCGCCGCCCTCGCCGCATATTGGGTGTACCGCGGTGTGATTTCAGAGGTGAGCGACGAATTTCGGCGCGCCAGGGCGAGCGGGCTTGGTTCGCGGTCCGACCGCGCCTGGATCCTGACGCTGCTCGCGAAATGCGCCCAACTCGAGGGCGACCACGCTGCCGCCGCAGCGCTCGTCGACCAAGTGCGCTACGAGTGGGACCGCGTCGAGGACGACGTCGAGCGCGCCCTCGGACTTCAACAGGTCAGTTGGGTAGTGCGGTGGGCCTCCCGATACGAGGAAGGCGTCGAGCTGGCTCGGGAGGCGCTGGCGATTCTGCGCCGAACAGAGGACCCCAACCTTTTCCTGCGCGGGCTCGTCTATCTCGCTCACGCGCTGGCGGATGCGGGTGACCCTGACGCCACGGAGGCTGTGCTCAAAGAGGCCGCCCCCCTCGCCGCCGACGACCCCATGTGGGAACTGACGCCGATTTACGCCGACTGCGCGTTGATGAGGGGCGACAACACGGCGGCCCTGGAGCTCTATTTGAAGAGCCTCGAACTGGCGAGCACGAGTGGGGAATCCCACCAAGTCATGATGGACACGCGCGCCGTCGCGCTGAGCCTTCTGCGCCTCGGAAAGGCTGAGCCGGCGCTGGAGGCGGGCGAACTGGTCGCCCTCGAGGAGCAGCGAACTGGCCGGCTTGGCGACAGCCCCGAGTGGGCTTCGCTGCGAGAGGAGCTCACGGGCGCGCGTCAGAGGGCTGACGCCGAAGTTCTTGAGCGCGCGAAGACTCGGGCGCGCGCCGTGCCCGTGGCGGCTAGGCCCGACCGCGTCGTCGAGCTAGCGCGCACAGCGACCGACTCGGATGCCGACTCGCATAGCGCGAGCCGTTAGACCGCCGAGACCTCTTCCTCTTCCGCCACGCGGAAGGAGGAGCCGCAGCCGCACGCCGCGACGACGTTGGGATTGTCTACCTTGAACCCGGCGCCCTGAAGGCCGTCGACGAAGTCGATAGTCGAGCCGGAGACGTACGGGAGGCTCGGGCGATCCACCAACAGGCGGATTCCCTTGTCCTCGAACACGGTGTCGCCGTCGCGCTGCTCGTCGAAGGCAAGCGCGTACTGGAAGCCGGAGCATCCCCCGCCGCGAACGCCGACCCGGAGTCCGGCGGTGTCGGCTACCGCGGCCTGGGATGCCAAAAACTCACGCACCTTCTCGGCGCCGCTGTCAGTCAGAGTGATCATGCTTCATTCAGTATAGCCGTGGAGCCTCGGTGGTTCTATTCGCAGGTATGGCGGCACCGAGAGCCGTCACTGGCGGATGCCTGGCGAGGACGCAGCGAGCGTGGCGTACCTGGAAGGTACGGGAGCGAGCGAGGACGAAGACAGGCGCCGTCAGGGGCGGCTCGAATGTCGGCGTATCTGCGAAAAGAACCACTAGGCTGTGGTCATGGCTCAGTCCGCGCCCGCACCGGGTCCCGCCACGCCCGAGGAGCTGAAGGCCCGCATCGAGGCCGGGATCCCCGGAGCGCAGGCCACGGTCTCCGGAGACGGTCACCATTTTGACGCGGTGGTCGTGGCGACGGCGTTCAGTGGGCTCAGCCGCATCGCCCGCCACCGGCTCGTCTACGACGTCTTCGGAGATGAGCTCGGCGGCCGCATCCACGCCCTCTCGATCCAGACCAGAGATTCTTAGAAGGAGATCCATGAGCGAGACCCAAAACCCCCTGCGCGACTCGATCCAGCAGGCGATCGTAGATAACCCGGTGCTCCTTTTCATGAAGGGCACACCCGACCAGCCCATGTGCGGCTTCTCGGCCCGAACGGTTGGGATCCTCCAGACCGTCGGCCGGCCGTTCGCGGCCGTCGACGTCCTCCCGGACCCCCGTATCCGCCAGGAGCTGTCGGAGCTCTCGAACTGGCCGACGATTCCGCAGCTGTTCGTTGACGGCGAGCTCGTCGGCGGCTGCGACATCGTGACCGAGATGTACCAGTCGGGCGAGCTTCAGCAAGCCCTCGGCGTGGAGGACGCTCCCGCCGAAGAGCCGGTGCAGGAGCCGGCGGCGCCCGAGGGGCCGCCGCTGTCGATCGAAAACAGGTTGTAGCCGCGTCCACGGCGGTTCTTTGTCCGTTGACCGCCGAGGGGTGGCGGTGGATGGACATCGTCCGGTCGACAGGGCGATAATCGGCTCGTGACCGCGGTCAAACCGCCCCCGACGCCGGTCGTCGCAGTGCGCTTCGACGGCCGCTCGTTGCGGGCGCTCGACCAGACGCTCTTGCCGTGGGACGAGCGCGAGCTCGTGCTCGATAGCGCGGTCGCGGTCGCGCAGGCGATCAAGCGCTTGGCCATTCGCGGAGCCCCTCTGATCGGAGTCGCCGCCGCTTACGGCGTCGTCGTGGAGCTTGCGCGTGAGCCGACCGAGACCGCCCTCGAGCGGGCCTGTCAGATCCTCAGAAACGCCCGTCCCACCGCCGTCAACCTCGCTTACGCGGTCGGCCGCGTCCGCGCCGCCGCCGCAAACCGGGACGACCTCGCCGCCGCCGCGCTCGACGAGGCACGCGCGATCGAGGCCGAAGAGTTCGAGGCCTCAGACAGGATGGCGGCCGCCGGCGCGGAGCTACTTGCGGGGGCGCGCCGGGTGCTCACCCATTGCAACACCGGGGCGCTGGCCGCCCCAGGCCGCGGAACGGCGCTCGCCGTAATCGCCGAGCTGGCCGTGCGCCACGGCGTCGGGACCGTCCTTGCCACCGAGTCGCGGCCGCTGCTCCAAGGCGCCCGTCTGACCGTCTGGGAGCTGCGCCGTCTGGAGCTGCCGCACGCATTGATCGTCGATTCGGCTGCCGCCGGGTTGATCGCGGCAGGCGAAGTTGACGCGGTAGTGGTCGGTTGCGACCGGGTGGCGGCCAACGGCGACGTGGCCAACAAGGTGGGGACCTATGGGCTCGCGCTCGCGGCCCGTGAAGCCGGGATTCCCTTCGTTGTGGCCGGACCCACCTCGACCATCGATGCCCACTGCCCGTCGGGCAGCGAGATCAGGATCGAGGAGCGCGATCCGGGCGAGGTTCGACGGGCAGCCTCTGCTGAGGTCACGATCGCCGGCACTTCGTGCCGCAACCCCGCCTTCGACGTCACGCCGGCGAGGATGATCACGGCGCTGGTCACCGAACGGGGAGTCGCGCGGCCCGTGGATGGCGCCACGTTGCGCGCGGTCCTTGAACGACAGTGAAGGTAGCCCGCTCGCTCTCGCTCGACGAGGTGCGCATCGAGGAGGTCGCAGACCCGCTCCCGGCGCCGGGTGAAGTGGTTTGCGAGGTCCTCGCGTGCGGGGTGTGCGCCTCTGACGTGACCGACTGGTACGTGCAGGCGAAGCTGCCCGCGGTGCTCGGGCATGAGCCGGCCGGGCTGGTGACGGCAATCGGAGACGGCGTCCGAACGGTGTCGGTCGGCGATCGCGTCGCGATCCACCACCACGCTCCTTGCGGCGAATGCCGTCGCTGCCGCCGGGGACACGAGACGTTGTGCGAGCACTTTCGCTCCACCGGCCTCGAGCCCGGAGGGTTCGCGGAGCGTGTGCGCGTACCAGTTGAGCTGGTCGACGAACTGCTCGTGCTACCAGACGAGCTTGACGCCCACAGCGCCACGCTGATCGAACCCCTGGCGTGCGTGATGCGAGCCCAGGACAGGGCCTCGCTGCGTGCGGGCGAGAGCTTGCTCGTGGTGGGAGCCGGATGCAACGGCCTCTTGCACATAGCCGCGGCCCACGTGCGGGGCGTCGAGGTGGTGTGGGTACGGGAGCCACGGCTTGAGCGGCTCGCGCTGGCGGAGGCGTGGGGCGCCGAGCACCATGGCAACGAACTGGTCGATGTGGCGATGGTGTGCACGCCGAGCCCCGACGCGATCGCCGCCGCGAGCGAGGCAATCGCACCCGGAGGAACGCTCTGCCTGTATGCGCCGCCAGCCCCCGGAGCGCCGTTGGCGGTCGACGGCACCGCGCTGTTCATGCGCGAACTGGGAGTGACCGCGAGCTACTCGGCCGGTCCGGGCGACATGCGCGCCGCACTTCGGTCGATCGCTGACGGCAGCATCGATACCGAGGCCCTGATCACGCATCGCCTTGCCCTGCAGGACACCGCTCGCGCCCTCTCGTTGCACCGCCGCGGCGAGGCGCTGAAGGCGGTGGTCGTGCCCAACGGCGATCTGGCGTGAGGGCCGCGGTCCTCCACGGTCCGGAGGATCTGCGCGTCGAGGAGGTCGCCGAACCCGCCGGCGAGGTGCTGGTCGAGGTGCTCGCCGCCACCACGTGCGGCACCGACGTGAAGATGTGGCGCCGCGGGCATCGAGTGCTGCCCCCGTATCCCTGCCGGTTTGGCCATGAGACCGCCGGCCGGCGGCTCGACACCGGGGAGCACGTGCTGGTCTCGGATTCGGTGGCGTGTGGCCGCTGCCCACCGTGCCGGGCCGGCAGACCCCAGATCTGTCGCTGGCCGACCTGGGTGCTGGGCGGCTTTGCGCAGCGGATCGCAGCGCCGCAGGCCGCGCTTCACCGGATCCCGGACGGACTTTCCCCCGAAGCCGCAGCGATGGCTGAGCCGTTGGCCGCGGCCGTGCACGCCATCGCGCGAGGATCGGATGCCGCCGACGTGGGTGTGCTCGGTGGGGGATCGATCGGCCTCATGTTGGCCGGACTCCTGCTGCGCGAGGGCCGCTCGGTGCTCGTCGCCGACCGCCACCAACCTCGGCGAGATCAAGCGACCGCGCTCGGAGCGCGTGCGGCCAGCAAGCTGTCCCGCCATGAGCTGGTCTTCGAGGCGGTGGGGCGGCCCGACGCCTGGCGCCAAGCCGTTTCGTCGGCGGCGCCCGGCGCGGTGGTCGTACTTGTGGGTGGCTGTCCCGCGGGAACCGAGGTCGGCTTTCCAGCCGCCCCGATCCACTACGACGAGCTCGACCTGCGCGGGACCTTCCACCACTCGCCGGCGGAGGTTGACGCCGCGCTGCAGGTGCTCGCCCGGGACGAGTTCCCCTGGCACCTATTGCTCGGGGAGCGGATCGGACTCGAGCAGCTGCAGGAAGCCTTGGCAACCGCAAGCCGTGGGCCGGCGCGCAAGTGGGTGGTCGACCCCGCGGCCTGACCGAGCCCTGACCGGGAGTCTGGCCGAGAAAGTGGTCTATATGTCCACTTTCTCGGCCACCCTCGTCGCCGAAGCCGTTTGTCGCTTGAACTGCAGGTATTCAAGGATGCGATGCGAGTCGCAGATGGCCTCGCCGTCGATCACCAGCACGGGCACACGCCGTTGGTCGGTCAGCGCCTCGACCTCTGGCCGGCGCGAGCGATTCTGAGGCACGACCACCTCCTCAAACGCGATGCCCTCGCGCGGGAGCGCCCGCGCCACCTTCCCGCAGGGGCAAAGGCGATTGGTGGGGGTGCTGCAGCGATACAGCGTCGCCATCTGGGAGCTCGCCGCTGCTCGGTGCTCAGCGCTTTCGAGCGCGCCGCCGGCCGCCGCTTGCCAGCGTGGTGATGGCGGCGAAACCGCCGCCCAACACGAACCCCGCAACGACCGCGCCGACGACGACCTGCGTGCGATGGCGCCGCATCTGTCCGCGCCAGTCGGTCGCCCGCACCACCTCGCCGCGCAGCTTCTCGAGCGAGGTACCGAGGTCTCGACGATTCTGCTCGATTGATGCGCGAATCTGCTGGGGGGTGCGACCCGCCGGCATCAGGACGGCCCCGTGGAGCTGACGGTCTCGCGGATCCTCTTGGCCTCGTCGATCGCCATATCGGGCGTGGGCGGACCGACTCTGAGCTTGCGCCACGCGAACAGGAAGGCCGCAACCGCCAGCACCACCAGCAACGCAGTGGTGATGATGAAGCCGATCCAAATCTTTCCCGTACCGGCGATCGGAGAGTTGAGACCCCAGGCGAGCGTCTCCAAGCCGAAAATCAGCGCGAACACGCCGAAGACGGCGCCGATGATGCCGGCAACCACGCCGCGCGCCAGGCTTGTGATCTTCGCGATCGTCTCCACCTTCGCCAGCTCGATCTCCTCGCGGATCAGCAACGTGACCCGCTCCGAGACCTCGGTCACGGCCGTCGCGAGATTCTCGTTGTCGCCGCTCTCGGTGGTCATGGTGGTGGGTTCCGTCGACATTCGGGTTCGCTCAACTCGCTAGTCGTCGGAGGATCATCGCAAACACGAATCCTGCCGCAAATGCCGCCCCGGCCGCGACCTCGGGCTTCTCATCGGCGATCACGGTGGCACGCTCTTGAAGCCCGGGCTGCCGTTGAGCCTCGGCGGCCTGCACCGGCAACGCGGGCGCTGCGGGTTGTCCGGCTAAGGGCGCGGTCTGCGCGCTCTGCTCGGAAGGTACTGGAGGCTGCTCGCTCACTCGGGCGGATCTTCGCCGAAGACGCGCTTCCAGATCAGCGTGGAGACCCGCGCGGTGGCGAGGGTTGCCAGCGCGCCGACCCCGGCTACCAAGCCGGACCACAGCAGCCGCTTTACGAGAGGACTGTCCGCCATCGGTGCGGATTCAATCAGACTCTGCGGGGGCATAGCGGTATGCGCCTTACCCTTCGAGCCCACGGCAGATCGTTTCGACGATCATCCGCTTGGACATCTCGAACTGATCATCCCCCACGGGAGCAGAATCGAAGATCCAACCGGTCAGCACCTGCTCGACAAGGCCGTAGAACGCGAGCGCGGCGAACTCTGGTGGGACCTCTGATCGGAATGCGCCTTCGCGCTGTGCCCGCGCGACGATCTCGGCGATCAACCGATATGCGTCGCGGATCTTCTCCAGGTGGGTGCGCCCGAACGTGTTCGCGGCCCGTGTGACCTCGACGATGATCACCTTCATCAGCTCGGGGTCGTGGCGGTATGAGTCGACGATGAATGCCGCGATCGCCCGCAGCTTTTCTCGCGCGGCCCCGTGAACGGCATCGGCCTCGGCGATAGCCTGCAGCATGAACTCCCACCGCTCTAGGAAAAGGGTGTCGAGGATCGCCTCCTTGGAGGGGAAGTAGTGATAGACGAGGCCGTAGGCAACTCCCGCCTGGTCGGCGATGTCAGACACCCTCGAGGTGTGAAATCCCTGGCGCGCGAAGACGCGCACGGCAGCGTCGAGGATGACGCGACGCTTCTCGGTGGCCGCCGTCGAGGGCGCCGCCATCAGCCGGCAGCTCCCGATGGGTCGCCGACCGCTTCGGCAAATCCGTACACGTCCTCGCGTCTGTGGGAAAGCACAGGAATGCGCCCCCTGATCGTGTGCAGCTGATCGAAGTTCAGCTCGGCGACGATCGCGCATTCCGTATCGGGGGCGCTGGCGAGTACGAGTCCCCAGGGGTCGACGATCATCGAACGCCCTCCCGAGCGGTAGCCGCCGCCGTGGGTACCGAACTGGTTGGCGGCGACTATGAAGCACTGGTTCTCGATCGCCCGCGCGCGCAGCAGTATCTCCCAGTGGTCACGGGTAGTGGGCACCGTGAACGCGCTCGGCACCGAGATGATCTCGGCGCCGCGAGTCGCCAGCATCCGATAGAGCTCGGGAAAGCGCAGGTCGTAACAGATGGTCATCCCGAGACCCGTACCGCTTGCCAGCTCCGAGACGACCGCCTCGTCGCCGGCCTGCTCCTGAGCGGACTCGGCGTAGAGGACTCCTTCGACCTCCACGTCGAACATGTGCAGCTTGTGGTAGACGGCGCGGACTTGTCCGTCGGGGCCCACATGAACGCTCGTGTTCTGATTTTTCTCGAGCCCGGGCACGCGCTCGACGATCGAGCCCGCCACGATCTCGACCTCAAACTCGCGAGCTATCGACTGTGCCCAGGAGATCGCTGGTCCGTCGAGCGGTTGGGCCCCTGCCTCCAGCTGTTCCGGCGATCCGAGCACGGTCCACTTCTCCGGAAGCACCACAAGCTCGGCACCACGCCCGATGGCGTCGCGCACGAGGAGGTCCGCCTGCTCTAGGTTGCGCTCGGTGTCCTCGGTGGAGCTAAGCTGGACGGCAGCTGCGCGCATGGGCCGTTCTCCCTGCTGATTGACTTGTCAGTCAGCGCAAGGATACAGGGCTTTCTCGCTGTCGCCGAAGCGCCGCAAGCAATAGCTTCGAGTGCATGGCGCCGATCAGGTCGCGCAGTGGCGCGGCGCCGGAAGCGATGATCTCCAGAGCCCGTTCGACCTCGACGCTTGCAGCCAGACGCTCGAGCAGCACGCCGACCTCCTCCGCGACCAGCGGTTCGAGCGCGGCTCGGTAACGCAGCGTGTCGTACACGGTGAAGCCCAGGGCCTCTTCGTATCCACCAGCCCGGAATCGCGAGATCGCCTCGATGATCGCTACGTCGTCGGGGTCATAGCCGCGAGCGTTCGGGGTGAGGATGCCGAGCTGCTCGAGGCGGTCGAGCACGTTCTGGGGGATCTTGTAGGTCGAGCGCACGCTGGCCCGCGAGACGCGCCTGCTCTCCCCTGCTTCGATTGCCCGCTCGAGGATCCGATCCTCGAGCTCGATCAGCCGCGACGCGCGCTCAGCGTCTTCGCCGATCACTTCGCGAATCACGCGCAGCGGCATGAACCGCTCCTCCTGGAGCCGCTTGATGAGCCGTACGCGCTCGACGAACTGCTCGGGGTAGTAGGCCATGTTGCGCGAGGTCCGGAGCACCTCGGCTTGATCGCCCAGGAGTCCCTCCCGCAGGTAGTGCTTGATCGTGCCCGCGCTCACCCCGGATCGCTCGGCTAGTTCGGACATCTTGAGCATGCCGGTCGTCGAGGTCATGTCAGCGATCCAATTGACCGCCGGGGCTTGATTGCGGTGATGCCAGGAACGACCCCGGCACGGCGTGCACCGGCCCTGCCACCGCCCCGCTCGCGTGGAGCGCTGAGATGTCATGGCTCGAGAAGCGGGCCGCCCTGAGGACCTCATCGGTGTGCTCTCCCAGAGCAGGCGCCGGCGCCCGCGTGGGATCGGCGGGGGTGCGGCTCAACTTGATCGGCGTGCCCAGCAGCTTGATCGGCTCCGCCGCGCCGGGCTGCTGCAGCTGGGCGACCATCGACCGCGCCGCCACCAGTTCGGACCCAAGCGCCTCCTCGAGGTCGAGCACCGGTTCGAGGCAGCAGTCGTGCTCTGAGGCGAACGCCTGCCACTGGTCGCGCGTGCGCGCGACGAAGATCTCGCACAGGGCACGATGTGCATCTGAGCCGGGACGCTCGAAGGCCCGCTCGAGCAGGTCCTCTCTGCCGACTCCGCGGCAGAACGCGCTCCAGAACTTGTGCTCAAGCGCGCCAAGTGCGACGTAGCCGTCCGCGCAGCGGTAGGGGCGATAGCAGATAAAGCCACCGCCGAGTGCAAGCTCGCCACGGCGCGGCGCAGCATCGGTGGCGAAGCCCCCCGCCGCTACGAGCGCGAGCCACGAGAGCGAGCCGTCGAACATCGAGATGTCGACGAATTGCCCCTCCCCGGATCGCTCCCGCTCCCGTAGCGCCGACATGATTCCTACCAGCGCCATCAGTGCCCCGCCGCCGATGTCGGCGATCTGTCCCGCGCTTTGAACCGGCGGGCCGTCCGCCTCTCCCGACAGGGCCAAGAGACCGCTGAGGGCCAGGTAGTTTAGGTCGTGACCGGGTCGATCTCGCGCCGGGCCGTCCTGCCCATAGCCGGTGATGGCGCAATAGACCAACCTCGGGTTGACGGAGCGCAGCCGCTCGTAACCCACCCCCAGGCGGTCGAGCACGCCCGGGCGGAACGACTCGAGCAGCACGTCTGCATCGCGTGCCAGCGTGGTCAGCACATCCCTGCCGCCTTGCGATTTGAGATCCACCCGGATCGAGCGCTTGCCCCGGTTCAGGGCGAGGAAAAACGCACTGCGGGCAGTCTGATCAGGACCGTCGTGGTACGGGGGCGCCCAGCGCGCATAGTCCCCCATCGCGGTGTCCTCGACCTTGATCACGTCGGCGCCGAAGTCGGCGAGCAGGAGCGAGCAGAAGCCGCCCGGGAGCAACCGGGAAAGGTCGAGCACCTTGAGGCCGTCGAGCGGGAGAGCGCTCATGGACCCACGGGCTCGCGCACAAGCCGATCCAGTCCCATCAGCGCGCGTGCCTCGGTCACGCTCCCCACCCGCCGGCCCGCATCCTCGACCATCTGTCGCGCCTTGGCGACGAGGTCGCCGTTTGAGCGGGCCATCTGTCCGTCGGGGAGGTAGAAGTTGTCCTCCAGCCCTACCCTGACCGAACCTCCCAGGGTGAGCGCGGCCGCTACAAGCATCCACTGCTCGCGCCCGACGCCGATCACGCTCCAATGGTTGTCGCCGGCGGGCAAGTTGTCAGCCATCGCCGCGACGTTGCGCGCGGTCGCGGGTACGCCCCCCGCCACCCCCATCACGAAGTTCGCGTGCAGGGGGCGCTCCAGCACGCCCATGTCAAGGAGGGGATGCAGCGAGCCAACGTGACCGAGATCGAAGCACTCGTGCTCGGGTTTGATCGCAAGCCCTCGCATCGCCTCCAGCAGCTCGATGATCTCGTCGAAGGAGTTCTCGAACACGAACTTGAACACGAACTCCTTGCGCTTGGGCGAGTACTTGGCGTAGTTCATCGAACCCATGTTGAGAGCCGCCACCTCGGGCAGGCCCGCTTCCAGATAGGCGATCCGCTTGGCAACCGGAACGCCCACGGTCCCCGTCGAGAAGTTGATGATCGCGTCGGTGCCCAGCTCGGCGCGGATGGCATCCCGGATCGCGACGAAGTCCTCGACCTCGTAGCTGGGGGTGCCGTCCGGCTTACGAGCATGGATGTGGATGTGGACGCCACCCTCGTCGACGATCCGCCGGGCCTCGGCGGCGTACTCCTGAGGCGTGTAAGGGATCGCCGGGCACTGATCACGGCCGGCGATCACGCCGGAGATCGCGCACGTCAGAACGACCGGATCGTCGAGGCTCACACCGGCACCACTCCACCGCGTTTCCATGGGCGGGAAACCCGTTTGCCGGAAGCGAGCTCGAGAGCGCGGCAGATCGTCGACCGGGTCTCGCGCGGGTCGATCACGTCGTCGATCATGTCGTTGCCCGCGGCGACGTAGACGTCGATGATCTTGCGGAAGTTCGCGATCAGCTCGCGGCGCTTCGCGTCTGGATCGTCGGCTTCCTCCACTTGCTTGCGGAAGATGATCTCCACCGCGCCTTCGGGTCCCATCACGCTGATCTCGGCCGACGGCCAGGCCACGATCAGGTCGGGCTCATAGGCGCGGCCACACATCACGTAGTAGCCGGCCCCGTAGGCCTTGCGCAATACGACCGTGACCTTGGGGACGGTCGCGTTGGCGGTCGCGTAGAGCATCTTCGCGCCGTGGCGGATGATGCCCTGCTCCTCGACCTTGGTCCCGACCATGAAGCCCGGAACGTCGACCAGGTAGACGAGCGGGATCCCGAAGGCGTTGCAGAGATTTATGAAGTGGGCCGCCTTGTCTGCGGAGTCGTTGTCGAGAATCCCCCCGAGCTGCCTGGGTTGATTCGCGACGATGCCCGCAGGCCGTCCCCCGAATCGCGCAAGGCAAGTGATGATCGTCTTGGCCCATTGCGGCTTTAGGTCGAAGTAGACGCCATCATCGACGATCCGGCGAATCACCTCGTACATGTCGTAGGGCTTGCGGTTCGAGTCGGGGAGCACGTCGAGCAGCTCCTCGTCACCGCGCTCCACAGGGTCCTCGGAGGACACCACCGGCGGCGACTCCTCGCAATGGGCGGGGAAGTAGCCGAGGTACTGCTTGATCCGCTCGATGCATTCGCGGTCGTCGGCAACCTCCAGATCGGCGACTCCCGACCTGCGGCAGTGGACGCGCGAGCCGCCGAGCTCTTCCTGCGTGACGTCCTCTCCGACTGCCGCCCGCACCAGGTGTGGACCGGCGAGCGCCATCGACCCTCTGCCGCGGACCATGGGCACGAAGTCCGCCAGACCTGGGATATATGCCGTTCCCGCGGCGCACGGGCCCATCAGAGCCGCCACCTGCGGGACTACGCCGCTCATGACGACCTCCTCGCGGAAGAGGTGGCCTGTGCCCGCGAACAGCGAGCCCACCGCCTCCTGAATACGCGCCCCCGCTGAGTCGAGCAGCCAGATCATCGGGATTCGCTGAGTCAGCGCGAGGTCGCGTAGGCGTGCCACCTTGAGCTCGCCGGTCATCCCCATGGACCCGGCCATGACCGTGAAGTCGTATGCGGCGACCGCGCTGAGGCGGCCGTCTACCTTGCCGAAGCCGGTCACCACGCCGTCGGCCGGCGCCTCTTTGCCGTCCATCGCGCGCTGTGAGAAATGCGGCCGGCCGTGGATCCCCAGCTCGACGAACGTGCCTTCGTCAATCAGCAGCTCGAGTCGCTCACGCGCGGTGAGCTTCTCCGCCGCATGTTGCTTTTCGATCCTGCCGGCGCCGCCGCCCTCTCTGATCCGCTGTCTGCGAGCGGCGAGGTCCTCGGCGAGCGGGCGCAGGAGGCTGGTGGAGGGAGCGTCGGTAGCCATAGAGAGTAGGACGTCCTACTCACTACTTTGCCAGGTGCGGCGGGGTGAGGCAACCGCGCGCTACGTGCTCGGCAATGGCCTGCCGGTCGCGCTGCAGCGTACGTGCAACTCGGGCTCTTGGCTTTGCATAAGCACCAAGGTGTGGCGCATCGCTGCGGGCTGGATACCGCCGGTGTGGTTCTGATAGGGGTGGTCGAGGAAGTAGACGACCAGGAGCCCCGTGGCCACGATCGCCGCGAAGGCGGAGACCATCAGGCCAAGGATGCGCAGCCGCTCGCGCGGGTCCGCCATCCCCAGCATGAGAGCCACCGACACGCAACCGCCGAAGATCAGTGCCAGCCATAGCGGTGTAGGCACCGTCGGGGTGGCATCGCTCAGCCTCTGCTGGCGCCCGGTGGTGCGGGTTTCGCCCAGGTTCAGGAGGTCCTGGAATGCCGCCTGTTCACGGAGTGAGTTCACCGAGAGCCGGTTGAACTCCGCGCGGTACTGGGCAACCCAGTAGTCGACAAACGGGCTCGATCGGCCATTTCGCATCGCCGGCCACTCCTCGTTCACGACCGCGCGGCCGTAGCAGACGAAATCAGACTGCAGCCGGTCGCGCTGCGCGGCAGGAAAGAGAGGCGCCGTGCGGGCCATGTCGAGCACCGCGTTGGCCTCGGTCGCGGCTCCGCTCCTAGCTCCGTCGTAGGTATTGAAGGCGGACAGGATCACAAAGGCGAGCACAACCGTGAACAGCGTGCCGGTGACGGTGACCATCGGCCTGCCCCTGCCCGAGTCCACGAGTAGCGGCCCGCTCGCTCTCCATTGAACGAGGACCACCGCTAGCTCGGCGACGGTCGCCGCGCCCAGAATGATCAAGATCGCAATCGGGAGATCCATCTGCGGTCACCTCGAGACCGGTCGGCCGCTCTGAGTGCAATGGGGTCGCAGACCAGGCGCGAGGTTATGCATCAGGACGAGTGAATGTCGCATCGATGCCGGCTGAATGCCACCGACGTTCGTGCCATAAGGGTGGTCGAGGAAGTTGACGATCAATAGCCCTGTCGTAACGACGGCAGCGACAGCGGCGACCTGCAGCCCCTGGATCCTCAGTCGTTCGCCTCGATCCGCCATCCCGAGTTGCAGCGACACCGCGACGCAGCCGACGAAGATCAGCGCGGCCCACAAGGGTGTCGGGACGGCTGGGGTGTCGTCGCTCAACCGTTGCTGGCGCCCGGTGGTCCGGGTTTGGGCGAGGGTGAGTAGGTCCTCCAGCGCCGCTTGCGAGGTCAAGGAATGCACAGTCAGCCGCCCTAAGGTCGAGCGATACCGCGAGATCCAGTAGTCGACGACGGCGCTCGAGTCTCCTTGGCGCATCGCCGGCCACTCCTCGTTGACGACTGCGCGCCCATAGCAGGCAAGATTCGAGCGAAGCCTGTCGCGTTGCGAAGGAGGGAAGAGAGCCGCCGTGCGGCTCATGTCGAGGACCGCGGTGGCTTCAGACGCCGCGCCAGACTTCGCGCCGGTGTAGGTCTGAAACGCCGCCAGAATCAGGAAGGCAAGCAGAACCGCAAACGACGTACCTACGACGATCGCCATCGGCGTTCCACGCGTGGGGTTTGACAGCACCGCGATCCGCCGCACGAGCACGACCGCGATGAACGCGGCCGCCGCCGCCCCCAGCACGATCAGGATCGCGACCCAGAGGCTCATCGGCCGCGATTGTCATCGCCAAGCCGGACGAACTAGCTCGCTTTGCGGCGCGGCACTCCGCGGGGCGCGTCAGGGCGTGGCGCCGGTCGGCGAGGCGGCTCAACCTCTAACTCGGCCGCCCGCTGTTGGTGCACGCCAGCCGCAGGCTCGGCTCCATATTGTGGACCAGCACGAGCGTGTGGAGCATGGAGCGCGGCTTGAGGCCGCTGCTAGACGAGTACGGGTGGTCGAGGAAGTTCACCATCAGAGACCGGTCGCGACGATCGCAGCGAGTCCGCCGACTTGTAGCCCCTGAACAAAAAGGCGCTCCTCGCGGTTCACCATCCCCAGCTGCAGCGACACCGCCACGCAGCCCACGAAGATGAGCGCCAGCCACAGCGGCGAGGGCACGGCCGAGGTGTCGTCGGCGAGGCGCGCTTGGCGCCCGGTGGTCCGGGTCGCGGCGAGCGTGAGGAGGTCCTGGAAAGCGGCCTGCTCGCGCGGGGAGCGGTCGGCCAGTCGGCGGAACTCCGCGCCGTAGGCCGCGATCCAGTAGTCCACGAGCGGGCTGGATTGCCCGTGACTCATCGCCGGCCACTCGTAGTTCACGACCGCTCGTCCATAGCAGGTGAAATCGGAGCGCAGCTGATCGCTTTGCGAGGCAGGAAGGAGATCCGCGTCGCGAGACATCTGGAGCACCGCGTTGGCTTCTGTGGCCGCCCCGGTCTTCTCCGTGGTGTAGGTCTGAGAGGCCGACAGGATCAAAAACGCACCACTATCAGGATCGCGACCGGAAAAGACACGGTGGGAAGCTATTGCCCCTTCCACACGGGCTCTCGCTTCTCGAAGAAGGCCTTCACGCCTTCCTCGATGTCCTCCGTCGAGAGCGCCAGCGTGAGTTGGGAGCGCAGGAACTCCAGTGCGTCGGCAAAAGCCATGTCCTGCTGGCGGAATATTGCGTCCTTGCCGAGCTTCATGATCACCGGCGACTTCGCGGCAAGCCTCTCGGCCAACTCCTTCACGGCTGCGTCGAACTCCTCGGCCGGCACGACACGATTGACGATCCCGATCCGCTCGGCCTCGGTGGCGTCGATCTGCTCGCCCAGCAGCAAAAGCTCGGTCGCCCTCTTGCGCGGGACGTTGCGGAAGATCAGCGCCATGATCATGAACGGAAACGCACCCACGTTGATCTCGGGAGTGCCGAAGCGCACGCCCTCGCGCGCGATCACCAGGTCGCACGCCAGCGCCAACCCAAGCGCCCCGGCGAGCACGTGCCCGCCCGCGGCGCAGATCGATGGCTTGCCGAGCTCACCGAGCGCGCGGAATAGCCGCGGAAAGCGCTCCGAACCGAAGTGTTTGCGCACGAGCGGTACGTCGGCCGCGAAACCCGCCAGATTGGCACCGCTCGAGAAGACCTTCTCGTGGGTTGAGGCCAGCACCACGCACCGCACCGCGTCGTCCTCCCGGGAGCTGTCCAGCGCGTCGAGCAACTCGCCCAGGAGCTCTTCGGAGAGCGCGTTGCGGGTCTCGGGCTGATCGAGGCCGATCGTCGCCACGCCGTTCTCTGAGAGCTCGTAGCGAATCGTGCCGTACGGCATGGCCGCAAGCCTACGTGGTGCCGGTGGGCGCTGGGGAATCGCGTCGGCGAAAGGTCTCCGCCCGCGCCAGAAACACGGAGTAGGAAGTAGGAAGTCTTACTGTTTACTTTTCCGCGTGGCGCCGATACCGTCCGCACATGACCACCACCCCAGCCGACGTGCTCCGGCCTGACTTCGAGGCCCCCCGCAAGCACTTCATATTCACAGACGAACACGAGCAGCTCCGCGAGTCGATCAGGCGGTTTGTAATCAAGGAGCTCCAGCCTCACGCCGAGGAGTGGGAGGAGACCACCTTCCCCGACTGGGTGTTTCGCCGCATGGGCGAGCTCGGGTTTCTCGGTCTGGACAAGCCCGAGCGCTATGGCGGGCAGGGCGGTGACTACTACTCCAGCCTGGTGCTGGCCGAGGAGATCGCCCACGCGCGGTGCGGCGGGCTGGCCATGGGGCTGGCGGTCCACACCGACATGGCGATGCCGCCGATTCTCGCCTTCGGGACCGAGGAGCAGAAGCAGCAATGGGTGGTGCCCGCGATCAAGGGCGAGAAGATTCTCTGCCTGGGAATTTCAGAGCCCGACGCCGGCTCGGATGTGGCCGGGATCAAGACCCGCGCGACTGCCGACGGCGACGAGTACGTGATCAACGGCTCCAAGACGTTCATCACCAACGGCCACCGCGCCGACATGATCGTGCTCGTCACCAAGACCGACCCCGAGGCCGGGTACGACGGCTTCACGCTGTTCCTGGTGCCTATGGACGCACCCGGCGTGGTCCGTGAGAAACGCCTCGAGAAGCTCGGCATGCATGCGTCTGACACCGCACTCGTGGCTTTCCAGGACGTGCGCGTCCCTGCTACGGCGGTCCTGGGCGAGGTCGGCAAAGGCTTTTACCACATCATGTGGGAGCTCCAGGGCGAGCGGCTGATCGGCGCGGCGGGGTGCGTAGCCGGTGCCCAGGCGGCCTTCGACCGGACGCTTCAATACGCCAAGGAGCGCACCGCGTTCGGACGTCCCATCGCCCATTTTCAGGTGATCCGGCACAAATTCGCCGAGATGGCGACCAAGATCGAGACCGCCCGCCAGTTGGTCTACACGAGCGCCTGGCGTTTTCAGAACGGCGGATACCCGGTACGTGAGATCTCCATGGCCAAGCTGCACGCGGCGCGGGTCGCGGTCGAGGTTGCCGACGAGTGCATCCAGATCCACGGCGGGAACGGCTACATGAAGGAGTACGGAATCGAGCGCGTGTGGCGCGACATGCGGGTCAACCGCATCGGTGCGGGAACCGACGAGATCATGCTCGAGGTGATCGGCCGGTCGTACGGGATCTAGCCGCGCTGAGTCCGCGCATGCGCGGGCGTCCGCGTTAGTCGCTACACGCCCACCGCCGGCCCAACCCCGGCGTGAGGGCAAGGGTGGGGCCGCGCATGGTCGCTACACGCCCACCGCCGACCCAACCCCGGCGTGAGAGCAAGGGCGGGGTCCCTGATGGTCGTTATGCGCCCACCGCCGACCCAACCCCGGCGTGAGAGCAAGGGCGGGGTCCGCGGCGTCCGGTCGCTGGACCACAGCAGCGGTACCACGCCGAGTGGTGGGGAGGAAGCTCGCAGGTTCGGTTCTCGCTCTGATCGTCGTCACGCTGACGGTTGCCGGTTGCGGGTCTAGCTCGAACTTCCTCCGCGGGGCCCACGATTCGCCGGTAGGGGCTGTGACCGCTGTTGCCCATGCGCCGGGCGGGCCGTACGCATCCGGGAGCTGATCTCGCGGCTGACCCTGTACATGCCGGCTACGGCCGTGCCGAACGCGAGCACGCTCATCGGCTCAAAGCGGTGGATCAAGCTGAACATCAGCGGGGCCATACCAGATGGCGGCCTGGGCTCGCTTTCGATCGCGACTGACCTCTCGCAGTTTGTCGACTACCTGAGGGCGGTCAGCTCGAGCACGACGGATCTTGGCCCCGCGACGATCCGGGGCGTCGTCCACAGCCCAAGCCTCCGATCCCACCCGCGAGCGAGGTTTACGACCTCACCCCGCAGGTCTCGGCGGCGCTGAGCCACGCCAGGTTGGGGTGCACCGAGAAGCTAGACCGGGCTCCCGGCGTCAGTACCCTGGGTCGGACCGCGATGGAATCTGCACGGGGACAGTTGCTCGTTGCCGGACCTACCCTGCTTGACCCGAATTTCTGGCGCGCGGTCGTGTTGGTGGTCGAGCACACCGACGAAGGCGCGCTCGGGCTCGTTCTGAACCGACCGTCGGAGACGGTCGTAAGCGATGCGGTACCCGAGCTGGAGGAGTTGATCGACGGCGACGAGCTGCTTTACATCGGCGGCCCCGTCCAGCCCGCCGCGGTGGTGGTGCTCGCGAGGTTCGAGGAACCAAGCGATTCCGCGCTCATCGCCTTCGAGGATGTGGGCGTGCTCGGCTCGGGCGACTCGATGGGGAGCACGCCCGTAATCGAGGGACGGGCGTTCGTGGGTCACGCAGGCTGGGGATCGGGCCAGCTCGATTCCGAGATCGAGCGCGGCGACTGGATCCTCGAGCCCGCTCGCCGAAGCGACGCCTTCGCGGACTCGCCGCGAGACCTCTGGGCATCGGTGCTCAAGCGCAAGGGAGGTAGTTACGCGCTCGTCGCGAGGATGCCCCCTGACCCGTCGTCGAACTGAGGACGGCGCGCCCATCGGACCAGCGCATCAGCACCACGCCCACGGCGCGTCGCACGCGGGCGAATCCCGGGCTCTAAAGCTCGCGCTCGGACTGATCGTGGCGTTTATGGCGGCGGAGGTGACGGTCGGGATCATCGTCTCCTCGCTCGCGCTGCTCTCCGATGCCGCCCACATGGTCACCGACGCGGCCGCGCTGGGGGTCGCCCTCCTGGCCGCGAGGGTGGCCCGGCGGCCCGCTCAGGGGGTGATGACCTACGGGCTCGGCCGGGTCGAGATCTTGAGTGCTCAGGGCAACGGCGCGACGCTGCTCGTGCTCGCGCTGGTGATCGTCTACGTCGCGATCAGACGCCTCCTCTCGCCGCCACACGTCGGCGGCGCCGCGATGATCGCGGTCGCCTGTGGAGGGATCGCGGTCAATCTGTTGGCCGTGCGGATCCTCGCCGGCGGCGGGGAGCCTCGAAGCCTCAACCTCGAGGGTTCCTACCGCCACATTCTCACCGATCTCTATGGCTTCATCGCGACCGCTGTCGCCGGGGTGGTGGTTGTGATCACCGGGTTTGGGCGGGCGGACGCGATCGCCTCGCTCGTGGTCGCGGCGCTCATGCTCCACGCGGCCTACGGACTCCTCAGGGAATCGGGACGCGTGTTCATGGAGGCCGCGCCGGCCGGTCTAGAGCCAGAGGAGATCGGCAAAGCGCTCGCCGCCCAGCCAGGGGTGATCGAAGTCCACGACCTCCACGTGTGGCAGGTCACTTCCGGCTTTCTCGCGTTGTCGGCCCACGTCGTGGTCGCGCCCGGCGAGGACTGCCACGAGCTGCGCCGTCACCTTCAACGCCTGCTCGCTGAACGGTTCGAGATCGACCACACCACGCTCCAGGTCGACCATGCGGCCGCCGAGCAGCCGCCGCTGCGGATCGAAGTAGCGCCGGTTGCTCGTCGTGAGCATGGCCACGGTTAGACTCGCTCCATGAGGGTCATCAAGCCCGGGCCCGACTATGAGGTGCCCCGCGGCGTGCTCGGCGGCGCCGAGATCTCACAGACGACGGCGGGAGCGAGGAACATCTACATGGGAGTGTTCAGGGTCCCGCCCCGCTCGCAGTCGCGGGCTCATTATCACGAGCGGTGCGAGAGCGCCGTCTACATGATCGCCGGGCGGCTGCGCGTGCGTTGGGGCGAGCAGCTCGAAGGCGAGATCAGGCTCGAGCCGGGAGACCTCGTCTACGTCCCGCCCCGCGAGACCCATGTGCTCGAGAACCTCGACGACGAGCCCGCCGAATACGTGGTCGCCCGCGACTCACCCCACGAGGACGCGGTCGTCGTCCCTTGGGCGGAGCAGCGGACAACCGGGTGACACCGGCGCGTCCCGGTCGAGCGAGGCTGGGAGCAGAGCGAGCCGGGCCCGAGGGCATGCCTTGAACTGGGGCGAAGGCGCGCTCGAGGGCGTCGGTGGGCTTCGCCTATACCGCCAATCCTGGGTGCCGGACGGGGATGCGCGCGCGCGATCGTGGTACTGGTTCATGGGGTCTCTGAGCACAGTGGCCGCTACCACCATGTGGCCGCCCGCCTGGTCGCAGACGGCTATGCCGTGCACGCGGTGGACCACCGTGGTCACGGCCGCTCTGAGGGCCCGCGCGCATTCATCGACCGCATGGGCAACGCGGTCGATGATTTGGACTCGCTCGTCGAGGCGACCACCTCGCCGAACTCTGGCCCGCCCGTCGTCATGCTCGGCCATAGCATGGGGGGCCTGCTGGCCGTTTGCTTCGCGCTCGCCTACGACAAGCGGCTATCAGGACTCCTCCTTTCTGCGCCCCTTGCAGCGCTCGAGGCCGCCTCGCCCACGACTCGCCTGGCGGCGCGCGTGCTATCGGTGCTGACACCGCGGCTCGGGGTGGTACGCATCGACTCGGCTCTCATCAACCGTAACCCTGAGGTGGTTCGTGCCTACGATGCCGACCCACTGGTCTTTCACGGCAGGCTGCCGGCGAGGACGGCGTTCGCGCTCGAGCGCGCAGTGCGCGTGGCTGCGGCAGCGGATGTAGGTCGGCGCCGCGGTCCACCGCGTCACGTATCAGGTCGGCGTCACGTGCGGCTCTGACGCTCGACCAGGCCCACGTCTACCCGACACCCCGAGTAGTAGGCGCCGGCAGGCGAGCAGAGGAAGGCAACGAGCTGGGCGAGTTGGTCGTCGCTCGTGGCGGCGCCGGGGACGACCGCGACGGTACTGATTCCGAAACGGGCCCATTCGACCGACAGTGTGCGGGCGAGATTCTCAAGCCCAGCTGCGGCGACACGTCGACCTTCCTTGGACGCGACCAGCATGATCCTTCCCTGACCGTCCGGGATAAATGTCGCGGCGGTCACCGCTCTCACCACACTCCAGATGCTGTCGAGCGGTCCTTCACCCGATGGTTGCTCGCTCCCCTCCCCGCAGACCAGCGCGTCGAGCTGTCTGTTCGCATCAGCCCACGCGGACATGGCCTCCTCGTCGTTTGCCAGCGCGGGATCGACCTTGCTCACCTGAGCGCCGAGCGTTCGCAGAACGTCTACGACGCGGTCGGGAACATCACCGGACAGCGCGATCGAGCGGTCATGGAGAAGGGCCTTTCGGAACGGGTGCATCGGTGTCGCAACGCTAGCGGTCAGGAGTAGGATCGGGCCGCCCACCGCGGCGCCTAACCGTGCCGTCCAGCGAACCGCAGCGCGAGGGAGACGAGGAAGGAGATCTAGAGCGATGCTGTCCTACGCACACGGCGCGTGCGATCAGCCCCTGCTCGGCGAGACAATAGGTCAGAACCTCGACCGCATCGCCGCCCGATATCCGGAGGCCGCGGCGCTCGTTTCACGCCACCAGGGGCTTCGATACAGCTACCGCGAGTTCGCCGAGGCGGTTGATCGGCTCGCTAGCGGCATTGCTCTCGGCGGTCTGCGCAAGGGCGACCGCGTGGGCGTGTGGGGTCCGAACGTGGCGGAGTGGACCCTTACCCAGTACGCCACCGCAAAGCTCGGGGTGATCCTCGTCAACATCAACCCGGCCTATAGAACCTCCGAGCTTCACTACGCACTCGAGCATTCGGGGTGCCGTTGGCTGGTCTGCGCACAGGAGTCTCGGGGCGCTGATTTCAAGGCCATGGTCGCCGAAGTGGCGCCGGCGCTGCCCGGCCTCGAGCGCGCGGTGTTCTTCGAAGCGCCGGAATGGGAGGAGCTCGCCGGGCAGCAGGCCGACGCCCAGCTGCTTCGCGAGCGCGCGGACCAGCTCGATTTCGACGACCCGATCAACATTCAGTACACGAGCGGCACGACCGGCTCCCCCAAGGGGGCCACGCTTTCACACCACAACATCCTCAACAACGCCCGCTTCATCGCCGACCTGCTGCGCTACACGCCGGAGGACCGGGTCTGCGTGCCCGTGCCGCTGTACCACTGCTTCGGAATGGTGATCGGCAACCTCGCATGCACCTCCACCGGCGCCTGCATCGTCTATCCGGCGCCGACCTTTGAGCCGGAGGCGACGCTTGAGACCTGCGCGACCGAGCGGTGCACGAGCCTGTACGGCGTGCCTACGATGTTCATCGCTCAGCTCGGGCACGAGCGTTTCTCTGAATTCGATCTGAGCTCCTTGCGCACCGGGATAATGGCGGGCTCTCCCTGCCCGATCGAGGTGATGAAACGAGTCAACGACGAGATGGGGATCCGTCAGATCGGAATCGCCTTCGGGATGACCGAGACCTCACCGGTCTCGACCCAGGTGCGGATCGAGGACACGCTCGAGCACCGTTGCGAGACGGTCGGGCAGGTGATGCCCCACACCGAGATCAAGATCGTCGACCCTGTGACAGATCGGACACAGCCCCGTGGTGAGCCCGGGGAATTCTGCGCGCGAGGCTATCTCGTGATGCGCGGATACTGGAACGACCCTGAGCGCACCGCTGAGGTACTGGACACCGCGCGGTGGATGCACACGGGAGACCTGGCCACGATGGACTCGGAGGGATACGTCCGGATCGTGGGCCGCATCAAGGACATGGTCATCCGCGGCGGGGAGAACGTGTACCCGCGCGAAATCGAGGAGTTCCTCTACAGCCACCCTGAGATCGCCGACGTACAGGTGATCGGAGTTCCAGACGAGCGCTACGGCGAGGAGCTAAT
>DASYAP010000125.1:0-14006 GCA_036501265.1 Solirubrobacteraceae bacterium
GTGCCGATCCGCGCCGGCACCGACATTGCCTTCTTGGGCGGGATCGTCAATTACATCTTCGAACACGACGCCTGGTTTGAGGAATATGTACGCGCCTTCACCAACGGGCCGGTCATCATCAAACCCGAGTTCGAGGACACCAACGACGGCGTGGAAGGGTTCTTCTCGGGGTGGAACCCCGAGCACACCGCCTACGCGATTGACACGTGGGGCTACGCGGGGACGACGGCCGAGCTGCCGGCCGGCAAGACAGAGCAGACGGCGGACGTCTCCGGCGAGCAGGCTCACGGAGCCCACGGCATGGAACTCGAGCACGGCGAGCCGCCCGAGATCGACGACTCCATGCAGCACGAGCGGTGCGTGCTGCAGCTCGTGCGCAGGCACTTCGCCCGATACACCCCAGAGATGGTGGCGGAGATCTGCGGCTGCTCAGAGGCCCAGTTCACCGCCGTAGCCAGAGCGCTGGTCGAAAACTCGGGACGCGATCGCACGTCGGCGATCGCCTACGCGGTCGGCTGGACGCAGCACACCGTCGGTGTGCAAATCATCCGCTCGGCCTCGATCATCCAGCTTCTGCTCGGCAACATCGGCCGACCCGGGGGAGGCATTCTCGCACTGCGTGGTCACGCCAACATCCAGGGCTCCACGGATATCCCGACGCTGTACAACATCCTGCCGGGGTACATCCCCATGCCCCATCCCGCCTCGCACGAGACCCTCGCGGAGTTCGTAAAGCTCAACGGGCCCAGCACGGGGGCTTGGGGCAACCTGAACACCTACATCATCTCGCTGCTGAAAGCTTGGTGGGGAGACGCCGCGACCGAGAGCAACGACTACTGCTTCGGTTATCTGCCTCGCATCAACGGCGACCATTCCCACTACTCGATGATGCTGCGCGCGCTCGACGGCGGGCTGAAAGGCATGTTCTGCGTGGGGCAGAACCCGACCGTGGGCTCAGCCAACTCGAAGCTGATCCGCGACGCGCTGAGGAAGATCGACTGGCTGGTGGTACGCGATTTCCAGCCGATCGAGTCGGCGACCTTCTGGCAGGACTCGCCCGAGCACGAGTCTGGCGAGGTTCGCACAGAGGACATACAGACCGAAGTGTTCTTCCTCCCTTGCGCCGCCCACACGGAGAAGGACGGATGTTTCACCAACACGCAGCGGCTGCTGCAGTGGCACGAGAAGGCGTGCGAGCCGCCGGGCGACTGCCGTTCGGAGCTGCATTGGATCTATTACCTCGGCAAGGTTATCCGCGAGAAACTCGCCGATTCAAGCGATCCACGCGACCGCCCGATTCTCGACCTTACTTGGGACTACCCGCTCGTCGGTTGCCACAAGGAGCCAGACGCCGAGGCGGTGCTGCGGGAAATCAACGGCGCCGGTCTGGATGGCGAACCACTTGAGACCTATGAGCAGCTAAAGGACGACGGTTCGACGACCTGCGGCTCGTGGATCCACTGCGGCATCTACGGCGACGGTGTCAACCAGCCCGCGCGCAAGCGGCCGCAGACTGAGCAGAACTGGGTCGCTCACGAGTGGGGTTGGGCATGGCCCAAGGACGTTCGCATCCTTTACAACCGCGCCTCGGCCGACCCCGACGGCAAACCGTGGTCCGAGCGTAAGCGCTACGTGTGGTGGGATGCGGCGCAGGGAAAGTGGACGAGCCTCGGCGACTCCCCGGACTTCCCCGCCGACAAGGCACCGGACTACGACCCACCCGAGGACGCCACGGCGATGGACGCCATCCGCGGCGACAAGGCATTCATCCTGCACCCCGACGGCCGCGGCTGGATCTATTCGCCGACCGGCCTCGTAGATGGGCCGCTGCCCACCCACTATGAGCCGCACGAGTCGCCGGTTGAGAACCCTCTCTATCGCCAGGAGCAGAATCCAACCCGTCAGATCTTCCAGCGAGCCGAGAACCCCTACAACCCGGCCGGCGGGGAGCCCGGCTCCGAGGTCTTCCCCTACGTGCTCACGACCTACCGGCTAACGGAGCACCACACCGCGGGTGGAATGTCTCGCACCGTCCCCTACCTGGCCGAGCTTCAGCCCGAGTTCTTCTGCGAGATTTCGCCCGCTCTCGCCGCCGAGCGCGGGCTCAAGCACGGCGAGTGGGCGACGATCGTCACCGCACGGCAGGCGATCGAGGGACGAGTGCTGGTTACCGCGCGGATCAAACCGCTGCGGGTGCAGGGACGCACGCTACATTTGGTGGGGATCCCGTACCACTGGGGCGGTGTGGGCATCGTCACCGGTGACTCGGGCAACGAGCTGCTCCCGATCGTGCTCGACAACAACGTGCACATCAGCGAGTACAAGGTCGCCACCTGCGACATCCGGCCTGGTCGCCGGCCGCGGGGACGGGAGCGGCTGCACCTGGTCGAGGACTACCGCCGGCGAGCAGGTGTGAAGACGTGACCCTCGACGTCCGCGCCTGGCCGGCCACCTACGGCGACGAATCACAGCCGCGAATAGGCTTCTTCACCGACACCTCGATCTGCATCGGCTGCAAGGCGTGCGAGGTCGCGTGCAAGGAGTGGAATCAGATCCCGATGTCGATGAAAGGCTTCACCGGCAACTCGTACGACAACACGATCGCCCTCGGCAGCAGCACATGGCGCCACGTCGCGTTCGTCGAGCAACGGGTACCGGCGGGAATCGAGGACGGCACATCGCTGGTTCACGCGGCGCAGCGCGCCGAAGCGATCGAGGGCGGCGTGCAGACCTACCAGGAGGGCGACGGGTTGAGGTGGCTGATGGCGTCGGATGTCTGCAAGCACTGCACTGACGCGGCCTGCCTTGAGGTCTGCCCGACAGGTGCACTGTTTCGCACCGAGTACGGAACGGTCGTCGTCCAGGAGGACGTCTGCAACGGCTGCGGCTACTGCGTGCCGGCGTGTCCCTTCGGGGTGCTGGACCAGCGCGAGGAAGACGGACGTGTGTGGAAGTGCACGCTCTGCTACGACCGCCTGAAGGACGGGCTTGAGCCAGCCTGCGCGAAGGCCTGTCCCACCGACTCGATTCAGTTCGGCGAGCTCACAGACCTGCGGGCACGTGCGGAGCGCAGGCTTCAACAGCTCAAGCAATCCGGTCAGGAGAATGCGCAGCTCTATCTGGCGGATGACAGCGACGGAATCGGTGGCGCCGGAGCCTTCTTCCTTCTGCTCGATGACCCCGAGGTCTACGGATTGCCCCCGGACCCGGTCGACACGCGTCGCGACCTAGGCTCGATCTGGGCGGCCGCCGGAGCCGCGGCCGCGGCGCTGGGGTTGGGACTCGCGGCGGCGGTCTTCGGGGGGCGGCGGTGAGCGCAGTTGAGACGCAGACCGGCGGGAGCGGCCAGCCCACATGGGACGGGCGTCCCGTGAGGTCCTACCACGGCCAGCCCGTGCTCAAGGAGCCGATCTGGACGTGGGAGATCCCTTTCTACTTTTTCACCGGAGGGGTCGCGGGAGCTTCGGCCGGGCTCGCCGAGCTCGCTGGCCTGCGCGGCAACGAAGTGCTCGCCCGCCGGTCGTGGGCCATCGCTACCGCCGGGATCGTCGCCAGCCCCGTCTTCTTGATCTCGGACCTCGGCAGGCCCGCACGATTCCTGAACATGCTGAGGGTGTTCAAGGTGACGTCGCCGATGAGCGTCGGCTCTTGGATCCTCTCGGGCTCCGGCGTATCCACGACGGTTGCGGCGGTTCACGCGTGGACAGGGGCGCTACCCGCGATTGCCAAGGTGGGCCGGCCGGCCGCGGCCCTGTTCGGCCTCCCGCTCTCCAGCTATACGGCCGCGCTCATCGCCAACACCGCTGTGCCCGCGTGGCATCAGGCTCGGCGGCCCCTGCCCTTCCTATTTGCGTCCGGTGCCGCCCTCAGCGCCGGTGCGGCCGCAGCGATCGCAACTCCGCCTGAATACGCCGCCCCAGCACGTCGTCTTGCTCTGGGCGGCGCGGTCTGTGAGCTAGGCGCCGGGCTTGTCACTGAGAGGGCCGTCGATCAGCACGGACGGGCATATCGCAGTGGAGTCGCCGGCAAGCTCAGCTGGGCGAGCCGGGCGCTGATCGCCGCCGGCGGCGCAATGATGGCCACGCGGGGCGAGCGCTCACGGCGCGCCGCCGCAAGCTCAGGCTTGCTCTTGCTCGGCGGCGCCTTGGCGGCCCGCTGGTACGTCTTCAAGGCCGGGGTCCAGTCGGCGTCAGATCCGGCCTCGGTCATCGGACCACAGCGAGCCGCGATCGAGCGCGGCGAGCGCCGGGGGGCGGCCCGCCGGTGAGCTCGCAGTCGCGTCAGTCTGCACGTCCGCGCCCGCCTTCTCGTTCGTGGACATATTCGTACAATTGCGGCAGCGCGATCGCTTGCCCGGCGATCGTAGCTATCGCCCTAGACTTTGAGGAAAGGAGGTGATCAGATGCCAAAGCAGCGCGGGAGGTTGACAGAGCCCCTAATCCGCGAGAACGGTTCGCTTCGCCCGGCCGGGTGGGACGAGGCGCTCGATTTCGCGGTGGCGGGGCTCGCTCGCGCGCGCGAGCAGGACGCAACCCGCTCCTTCGGGATGTTCAGCTGTTCGAAAGCCTCGAACGAGATGAACTTCCTGGCTCAGAAGTTTGCGCGCTCTGTCATGGGGTCGAGCAATATCGACTCGTGCAACCGCACTTGACACGCTCCTAGCGTCGTCGGTCTGACGACGGTGTTTGGTATCGGCGGCGGCACGTCGTCCTATAAGGAGGCCGAGGACACGGATCTGCTGATCCTGTGGGGCTCAAACGCGCGCGAGACGCATCCGATCTTCTTCCACCACCTGCTCAAGGGCGTGCGCCGCGGGGCAAGGCTGTACGTGATCGACCCGCGGCGAACTGGCTCGGCGCAGTGGGCCGACACCTGGTTGGGGCTCGACGTCGGCACCGACATCGCGCTCGCGAACACCATTGCCCGGGAGATCATCCACGCCGGACTCGCCAACGAGACGTTCATCAACCGAGCGACGACGGGATTCGCCGAGTATCGCGAGTCGGTCGAGCCGTGGACGTTGGAGCAGGGCGAGCGGGTTACGGGCGTCCCGGCGGAGACGATTCGCGAGCTGGCCCACGCCTACGCCCGCGCCGATCGAGCGATCCTTTGCTGGACACTCGGCATCACCGAGCACTACACGGCGGTCGACAACGTTCTTTCCCTGATCAACCTCGGCCTGCTCGCCGGCCACGTCGGCCGGTACGGGTCTGGTCTCTGTCCGCTGCGCGGTCAGAACAACGTCCAGGGTGGTGGCGACATGGGCGCGATCCCGAACAAGCTTCCGGGCTTCCAGGACGTTGCGAAGGACCACGAGGCTCGTGCGCGCTTCGAGGCTGCCTGGGGGGTCAAGCTGCCGCCCAAGCCCGGCTGGCACCTCTCGGAGATGTTCGAGGCCATGGAGCGCGGCGAGCTGCGCACGCTGTACGTCATCGGCGAAAACCCCGCGCAGTCGGAGGCAGACTCCAAGAAGGCGCTCGAGGCGCTGGAGGGGCTCGACCTGCTAATCGCCCAGGACATCCTCAGGACGAGGACGTGTGAGATGGCAGACGTGGTGTTTCCAGCCACCGCCTCTTGGTGCGAAGTCGACGGCGGCACCGTCACGAACAGCGAGCGACGGGTGCAGCTCATGCGCAAGGCGCTGGACCCGCCGGGCCAGGCTCGCGACGATCACTGGATCATCGCCGAGCTCGCTCGCCGCCTGGGCCATGACTGGGGGCACCCCACGATGGAGCAAGCCTGGGACGAGCTGCGATCCCTGAGCCCGCTTCACCGCGGCATGACCTACAAGCGGCTCGATGAGCTGGGTGGGATCCAGTGGCCGTGCCCGAGCGAGGATCATCCCGGGTCCCTGTTCACACATGACCGTTTGTGGAAGGAGCCCCCTGAGGGCCGCCTGGCGCCGTTTTCGGTCACCGAGTGGCGGCCTCCGATAGACGAGCTCAATGACGAGTTCCCCATCAGGCTGACAACGGGTAGGCGCCTTGACTCCTACAACACCGGCGTCCAGTCGGGCCTTTACAGCTCTCCTCTGCGCCGCGGGGAAACGATCGATCTCCATCCCGCGGACGCGGAGAGCCTGGACGTGGAGCCGGGCGAGACCGTTCAGATCAGCTCTCGGCGCGGCTCAGTCCACGCGCCCGTGCGCCTTGACCCGGCCCTGCGCCCCGGACTCGCGTTCATGACCTTTCACTTCCCCGATGAAATCGACGTCAACACGCTGACGATCGACGCCTGGGACCGTAAGTCGGGGACGGCGGAATTCAAGGCGACCGCGGTGCGCGTGGAGAAACTGAACGGGGGCGCACGCCAGACTGTCGAGGCGGCCAGCGGGAGGGCCGGCGACTAGGTGGACATCCGTCTGCTCGACGCCGAACCGACGACGGCTGAGCGCGCTGGCGTCGACGCTTTCCTCGGCCCGCCTATATCGACGTGGGCGGGAGCGGACCGAAGCGAGGACGGACACGCCGCGCATGGCGGGCACGTCGTACGAGGCCAGCGCCACGAGCTGCTGCCCGTATTGCACGCGCTGCACGAGCGCGTCGGGTGGATCAGCCCCGGGGCGCTCAACTACATAGCGGCTCGGCTCACCGTCCCGCCGGCCGACGTCTACGGCGTGGCGACGTTCTACGCGCTGTTCTCACTGGAGCCTCGCGCCCCCCGCGCGCTGCACGTCTGCAATGACGCGGTGTGCCGCTGCTGCGCGGGCTCTCAGTCGCTGATCGCGACGCTCGCCGAGGAGATCGGCCCGCAGGGCGAGGAGGTGGACGGCGTCACCTGGCTTGAGAGCCCCTGCCTCGGCCAGTGCGATCGTGCGCCCGCCGCGCTGCTGGTGGAATCCGGGGAGTCGCCGCGCGAGCTCCAGCTCACGTCGGTCACGGCCGATGGATTGCTCGCTGTGATGAACGGCGAGACACCCGCGCAACCCCCGACCGCCGTCCCTCCCCAGGCCGGGCAGGCGGGACTCGCGCTCCTGAAGCGGATCGGCGTGTCGGACCCGGAGAGCCTCGACGACTACCGCGCCCACGGCGGCTACGCGGCGCTCCGGCGCGCGTTCGAGCTGGGTCCCGACGGCGTGATTAAAGAGATGCTCGACTCCAAGCTGATGGGCCGCGGCGGCGCCGCGTTTCCCACCGGGCGCAAGTGGGAGGCGGTCGCACGCCAGCCGCGCCGGCCGCATTACGTGATCTGCAACGCGGACGAATCAGAGCCCGGCACGTTCAAGGACCGAGTGATCATGGAGGGGGATCCCTTCTCGCTGATCGAGTCGATGACCATCGCCGCGTACGCAACCGGCTCTGAGCACGGCTACATCTACATTCGCGGCGAGTATCCGCTGGCACAGCGCCGTCTTGAGCGGGCGCTGGAGCAGGCGCGCGCGCGCGGCCTGCTCGGCGACGACATCCTGGGCCGCGGCGTGGGCTTCGACATCGAGCTGCGCAAGGGCGCGGGCGCGTATATCTGCGGCGAGGAGACGGCACTGTTCGCCTCGATGGAGGGCTACCGCGGGGAGCCACGCAACAAGCCTCCATTCCCGGTCGATCGTGGCCTGTTCGGCAACCCCACGGTCGTCAACAACGTGGAGACGCTGGTCAACGTGCTGCCGATCACGCTCGAGGGAGGCGCGGCGTTCGCGCGCATCGGGACCGAGCGCTCTACGGGTCCGAAGCTGTTCTGCGTTTGCGGCTCGGTCGCCGAGCCCGGGACATACGAGGTGCCGTTCGGCACCACGGTGAGCGAGTTACTCAAGCTGGCCGGCGGCGTGGCCGCCGGGCGAAACCTACGGGCCGTGTTGCTGGGCGGCGCCGCAGGGAGCTTCATCACGCCCGACGAGCTCGAAATGCCGCTGACCTTCGAAGACGCGCGGGCGGCAGGCACCACGCTTGGTTCGGGCGTGGTGCTGGTGGTCGACGAGCGCTTGAACCTGCCCGAGTTGCTGGCCACGATCGCGGCGTTCTTTCGCGATGAGAGCTGCGGGCAGTGCGTCCCGTGCCGCGTCGGCACGGTGCGCCAGGAGGAGGCCCTCGCGAGACTGCGTTCGGGACGCACGCGCGGCACCGTGCAGGACGAGTTCGCGCTGATCGCGGAGATCGGCGAGGCCATGCGAGATGCCTCCATCTGCGGCCTCGGGCAGACCGCGTCCTCCGCGATCGAGTCGGCGATTGGCCGGCTTAAGGTTTTCAATGGAGGAGTACGCACATGATCGAGCTACCCCTGGTCCCCGTTGAGCCACCGGCGCAGATGATCTCTGTGACGATCGACGATCGTCCGGTCGAGGTGCCGGAAGGCTCCACGATTCTGGATGCATGCAAACAGCTGGGTATCGACACACCCACGCTCTGTTATGGCGACACCCTCGCTCCCGCCAACGCGTGTCGGATCTGCGTGGTGGAGCTGGAGGGCGCGCGTGCGCTGATCCCCGCCTGCGCGCGCAAGGTCGAGCCGGAGATGGTTATCCACACCGACTCCCCGCGCGTGCGTCACAGCCGAAAGATGGTGATCGAGTTTCTGGCTTCGTCTGTCGACCTCTCCATCACGCTGGCAGCGCAGGAGTACCTGCGCCGGTACGACGGACATCCCGAGCGCTACGGGCCGCCCGCGCCGCCCGACCCCGACCGCGACGGCAAGCGCACGGGGCACCACGAGACTCCGGACGGCCAGACCGCCGCCACCGTACATTCGCCCACGAAGGTCGACAACGACCTGTACGTGCGCGATTACTCGAAGTGCATCCTCTGTTACAAGTGCGTCGACGCGTGCGGCGAGCAGTACCAGAACACGTTCGCGATCACGGTCGCCGGCCGCGGCTTCGACGCCCGCATCTCGACCGAATACGCGAACCCACTTCCCGACTCAGCCTGCGTGTACTGCGGCAACTGCATCGCTGTCTGCCCTACCGGCGCGCTCATGTTCCGTTCCGAGCACGAACTCCGCGAAGCCGCTGCGTGGGACGAATCGCGTCAGACCGAGACCGACACCATCTGCCCCTACTGCGGGGTGGGGTGCAACCTCACGCTTCACGTGCAGGACAACCAGATCGTCAAGGTGTCCTCGCCCGACGACCATGACATCACCCGCGGCAACCTCTGCATCAAGGGCCGCTTCGGTTTTCAGCACGTAAACGTCGAGCGTGGCCCCAAAAAGCCGGCGTAATCTCAGCCGGTCACTGAGTGCTCAGGCCACCGCTGCCGATCAGCCACCGCCCCCGCTCTTGACGAAATGAGTCGTGGACCCGTTGGCGTTGTGGACCGTAGCCGTGCTTCCGTGCACAGACACTGGCCAGTGATCGACCTTGCCGCGCACGGTAGGCAATCGCCGAACGGCGATCAACCGGGAAAACCCCGAGATTTAGTCGATCGTCCCCGGCTGGCTCATAATCGAGAGCGCGCCCGGACTCAAGCGGTGGCTGGAGACCACTTGCGCCGGCGCTCCTGGACAGGTCCTCGGTCGCTCATCGCGATCAGCTCCTCGAGCAGCGCGAGCACCTCCCCATGGACTCGGCCGGTGCCGCGGTGAATCGAGCGAATCGCGTAGACACCCGCGCTATCAGGGTCGGTCGGAGGCAACCGTCGCGCCCAAAGCGACCCGAAGGTCCCCAGCACGGTCGGACGGGCACCCTGACCCCACCGCTCGTCTGCCCATTCCACGAGCCGCGTGGCGCGGGCACGCTCGACTTCGTCTGAGGCGGCCGTTCCCACGGCCTCCGAGGCATAGCGGATCAAATCCTGGCGTCTGCGATCGTCGACCAGGTCGTTGTAGCCACGTAAGAAAGCCGCGATCACAGGCGAGACCGATCGTGGCCGGTCGCTGAAATGCTCCCCCGCGAGCATCGATGCCAGCTCCATCACGCACGCGCCGTGGCGAGAAGAGGAGTGTTTGCCCCTCGCGAGTTTCATGGTTTGGAAGCTCGGTTCTCTCATGCCACCTCCCAGGGCCTACCACGTAGGCTTTCCACGAGTCACCGTGGACAAACGATCCTCATCGTCCGCAGCCGGACAGTCCGCTCCGTTCTTCGTTAACGGGGGCTTTGACCGGCAAAACGGGTAGCCGTGAAGGACCCGATCGAAGGAGGTCTTAGAGTCATGCCCAAGACCAACCCCAGCGGAAAAGCCAAGAAGTCAGAGGTTCCCGATACGCTGAAGCGCTCACCAGCCAAAGCCCAGCGGACCTTCGCCAAGGCCCACGACCAGGCGGCGGAGCAGTACGGTGAGGGCGAGCGCGCCCACCGCGTCGCCTACGCGGCGGTAAAGCACAGCTTCGAAAAGGTCGGCGACCGCTGGGAGCCCAAGGAGCACAGAGGTCCCTCAGACCCGCGGTCCAAGAACCCGCGCGCTCGCGAGAACAGGGGCAAGGCTTATGGCGGCGTCGATTTCGAGGGTCACAGCAAGCAGGAGCTCTACGAGCGCGCGGCCAAGCTCGACATCAGCGGCCGTTCGCGGATGACCAAGCGAGAACTAGCAGAGGCGATCGCCGGCCGGCAGTAGATTGAGCGTTCGCGCCGCGCGCGTCGGCCCAATCACCCGCCGTCGCGACGCAGCGTGTCTCGAAGCGCCTCGAGCGCGCTGTACTTCGGCCGCCATCCCAGTTCCTCCCGCGCCTTGGTCGTATCCATGATCGCGGGGTGGCTGAGCGCCTCCACCCAGTCGGTCGCGGGGGGCAGGAGAGGAGCCGGTCGGCAGGCCGGACCGGCCAGTCCTCGCGCATACCGACTGGGTTGTCGGCGTGAAAGCCATACGCGGCGACCGAGGAGGCATAGACAAAACGCTGCGCCCCGGCGTCCCTCGCGGCCTTGAACGCGTTCAGCGTGCCGGTGACGTTGATCTCGCGGATGGTCTTTGCCGGCGCGTTGCCGGTGATCATAAAGGCGAGGTGAACGACGACGTCCGCGCCCGCGAAGCCCTCTCGCAGCGCGGCCGCATCGCGGACGTCGCCCTGCCGGTATTCCATCTTGGTCCACCCGTGCTCGCGCGGGTCGAATGGGCGCCGCGCGATGCCGACGATGCGACCCACGCGCTCCTCCGACTGCAGCAGGGGAATCAGGCCAAAGCCGAAGGTACCAGTGGGACCCGTGACCGCGACTGAAAGGCGATGCTTACCGGTGGACATACGTCTTTTCCTACCCCGTCTGTGGTCCGACCTCTCATCCACGCCCACCGGCGACCCAACCCCCGCGTGTCGCCCGAGGTCGGGTTCATGGTGGGCGTATAGCGCCCATGGGGGACCCGAGTTCGTGGGTACGACCGCAGTTGGGTCGCTGGTGGGCGTTTCGCTCGCCTGCTCTCCCCCCAGCGCTTCCCTCGCCTGCGAAGATCAAGCCATGACCGAGAACATGATCAAGTGCATCGTCGAAACCCCGAAAGGAAGCCGCAACAAGTACGAGTTCCATGCCGACGCCGGTGGAATCGTGCTGGACCGCTTCCTCTCGTCCTCGGTCGTCTATCCCACTGACTACGGATACGTGCCCGACACACTCGCATTGGACGGGGACGCGCTCGACGCGCTGATCTGCGTCTCCGAACCCACGTTTCCCGGCTGCATGATCATGTGCCGCGCGATCGGCCTCTTCGACATGGAGGACGAGCACGGGATCGATTCCAAACTGATGTGCGTCCCCTGCAACGATCCCGGGTGGAACACGCTCCAGCGCCTCGACGATTTGCCGGACCAGCTGCGCGCTGAGATCGGCCAGTTCTTCGCGATCTACAAGGACCTTGAGGCAGGGCGGGAGTCGCACGTAGAGGGCTGGCGCGATCTCGACGCGGCGCTCAATGAACTCGAGGAGTCGCGCGAGCGCTACGCCGCGCAGCACCCCCGGGTCTAACGCACCACCCTGACGCGCGACGACGGCTCGTGCCGGTTGCCGGTCTCGCGCGCCGAGCGCGCCGTGGGCGCGATCTGAAGCTGGCGCACGAGCGTGAAGAAGGCCGTCGCAAAAGGCGAATCGCCCGTGCGCGCGTACAGGGCCTCCCAGTCGATCTGCTCGCGCAGCGCCCGCGCGATGGCGAGTAGTCCGCGGTAGTCGAGCGAGTGCTCGTCGAGCGCCATCAACTTCGTCGCAAGCATGTCTTCGAGCGCCATCACCGGCGTCGAAATAGCCATCACGGAGAGCGTGTCCGCCCGGGCAAGCACGTCGTCTGTCATCTTGAGACCCGCTGGGTGGAAGATGACGTCGACCATCACATCCCCGTGCCAGGCCTTGACCAGCCACTCCTCGGGCGGCCTCTCCGTCCGCATCCCTGCGGCAGCCAGGGCTTCAAGCGCGCGCTCGGCATCGGCCGGTTTGACCATGAGGTCCAGGTCGTTCTGGGGCAGCGGGCCGCCTCGGGCCCACGCCGCAAAGCTCCCGCCGAGCGCGAACGGCACACCCGCGTCCCGCATCGCGGCGATCGCGATCCGGAGCGTCTCGAAGATCGGCTCCTCGACATCCACACCGGAGGGCTACCCGTCAGAACGGGTAGCGCAACGACATGAGCACCAGCCACGGGCGGCACAAGATCCGCATCGCGGCCGCGGGCGACCTTCACTGCTGCGATCCGCGCCGCGACGAGATCGTGAACTCGCTGCGGGAGCTCGAGCAACAGGCGGACGTGGTCCTGTTATGCGGTGACCTCACGGTCGATGGCGGCCCCGACCAAGGGCGCGTCCTCGCCGAGGCCTGCGCGGCGATCAGCACGCCCGTTTTTGCGGTCCTTGGCAACCACGACTGGCATGCGGGACAGCCCGATGAGCTGGTCGCGGTGCTCGAAGCGGGCGGCATACGCGTGCTTGATCGCGGCTGGGAGGTTTGCGAGCGCGACGGCGTTCAGATTGGCATCGTCGGCACGAAGGGCTTCGTCGGCGGGTTCCCGGGATCGCACCTGCCGGACTTCGGTGAGCCCCTGTTGCGTGAGGTGTACCGCGAGACGTCGCGCGAGGTGGAGGCCTTGCGGGAAGGTCTGCGTGCAGTCGCGCTGTGTGAGATCAGGGTTGTGCTGCTCCACTATGCCCCCACCGACACGACGATCGAGGGAGAGACGCCGGGAATCTGGGCATTCCTGGGCACCGACCGGCTGGCCGCTCCCATTGCCGAGCACGAACCGGACCTGGTGCTGCACGGTCACGCCCACGCGGGACGCTTCAGCGGCAGCATCGGCGACGTCCCGGTCTACAACGTCTCGATCCCGGTCATGGGGCGCGACTTCTGGCTGTTCGAGCTGGACGTGTCGCGACCCGCGCAGACACCTATTCATTAAGGCCAGCGCACGTGTGCGCTGGCCCCGGCCGAGCATGCTCGGCCGGGGGGCCGGCACATGTGCCGGCCCGAACAGCTATCTATGGGTGACCTGCGGTGGCGCCGTGGCCCAGTAGGTCGCGGCCATGTCCTCGTCGCCGTGACCATCCGCCTCGGCGCGACGCATGCGCTCGCGTAGCGCGGTCAGCACCGGAAGCTCGAGCCGAGCCGAATCGGCCGCATCGAGGGCCAGGTCCGCGTCTTTGCGCGAGAGCGAGAGGCGAAATGCGGGGTTGTCAAATTGCTTGTCGATCATCGCCGCTCCCTTTATGCGGGCGTACGGGAGAGCGCGGAAAGTGCTGCGTCGGCGGTGTCGAGCACCGCCACAGTCGCGCCATCTTCTTCAAGGGGCCGGGCCCGCTCAGGCGTGCGGTTCCAAGCCCGGATCTCGAAACCGGCCCGAGCCAGGTTGCGCGCCATCGGCAAGCCCATCGTCCCAGTCCCCAGGAATGCGAGCGCCGTCATGGTCAGGGCCTGCCCGATATGGGTATCACCGACCAGGATGCCCACACGCAACGAAATAACGAGTGCCCTCCTGCGGCAGCTTGCGGAGATTCGCGCCGATGGGCCGGTGGTGCTCAGCGCCTACCTGAATCTTGATCCCGAGCGGTTTGCGACCGCCGGCGCGCGCGAGAGCGAAGTGCGCTCGCTGGTCGACTCGGGGCATCGTCAGATCGACGCAGCCGACCTCGACCATTACCACCGCGGGCAGGTCCGTGGAGATCTCGAGCGGGTG